>JAILCW010000066.1 GCA_024690265.1 Lachnospiraceae bacterium
GCAACTTTGCTCTTAGCAAGCTCTGCAAGAGATGCAAAACCTTCTGCATCGTTTACAGCCATCTCAGCTAACATCTTACGGTTCATCTCAACACCTGCAAGCTTCAAACCATACATGAACTTGCTGTAGGAAAGACCGTTAATACGAGCTGCAGCGTTGATACGAGCGATCCACAACTGACGATACTGTCTCTTCTTCTGCTTACGTCCTGCATATGCAGAAGTAAGTGCACGCATAACAGACTGCTTCGCAATACGATACTGCTTAGAACGTGCTCCTCTGTAACCCTTAGCTAACTTTAATACACGATTGTGCTTCTTCTTTGCGTTTAAACCGCCTTTAATTCTTGCCATTTCAAATTCCTCCTAACTTCTACAAACAACACCTTAAGCGTAAGGTAAAACTTTCTTCATGTTCTTTACATTAGTTGCGTCGGTGATAGCCGGCTTTCTTAAGTTTCTCTTTCTCTTGGTGGTTTTCTTAGTAAGGATATGGCTCTTGTAAGCCTTAGCTCTCTTTAACTTACCTGTTCCTGTTACAGAAAAGCGCTTAGCAGCTGCTCTCTTTGTTTTAATCTTTGGCATAATTGATTCCTCCTAACTTATCGTTTCTCTGCCAGTATCATGCTGATACTTCTTCCTTCTACTTTGGAAGGCTTTTCCACTACTGCCACATCTGCAAGTGCGGTAGCAATATCATCTAAAATATGTTTGCTTGCCTGCATATGTGCCATCTCACAGCCACGGAAACGTAATGTAACCTTAACCTTGTTGCCCTTGGAAAGGAACTTACGAGCATTGTTCATCTTGGTATTCAAGTCGTTCTCCTCGATATTCGGGGACAAACGGATCTCCTTAACCTCAACAATCTTTTGCTTCTTCTTTGCTTCCTTTTCCTTACGAGCAAGCTCATAGCGATACTTACCGTAATCGATAATCTTGCAAACAGGTGGCTTCGCATTCGGAGCAATCTTAACTAAGTCAAGTTCTGCTTCTTCAGCTAACTTCATAGCCTCTTTTGCTGACATAATTCCTAACTGTTCACCGTCAGAACCGATCAAACGTACTTCCTTATCTCTGATCTGCTCATTAATCATTAAATCGCTAATGGCTCATACCTCCGTAACCATAAAAAAAGTGGATAGGCAGACTATCCACAATCAAAGAACACAATAAGAATATTGTGTAAAAATTGAACGCTAAGTCGCCCAATCGCGCTTAGGTGAGAGTGGATACTCTACTTGTTTTTTACAACGTCAATAATATAGCACAGCCCCACTACTTCGTCAACAATTATTTGCAAAAAAGCAAGAGAGAATCACAAAATGTGATTCTCTCAACTCGTCATAACAGCGACGATGCTCTAAGTATTGCGGGGAGCAATGCTTAGTTTAGGGTCAAAACCCTCGAAATGGTGTGTGCTGCCTGATTTTGTTTTACTTCATCACAGGCTGTTTTGAAAACCTTACCGAAATCGTCTCCATGGCCAGATAATGCCCGTTTGCCGGAAGTCGGCTGAGCCTCTGGATCATATTCAGATTCGGATCGGTATAAAGAAACCTTAAAATAGTTATCCATGGCAACGACCTCCTTGGATTGCTATTCAACAAGTTCCATGGTACATGGGGGTGTACCTACTAGTATAATAGCACCATCTAGGGTGTGTTGCAAGACTTTTCTACAATATATAGTGTTTTATAAAACAAATTTATGAATAACTTCTGCAATGCCATCATGGTTATTATCCAAGGTGGTAATATAGTCAGCTACTGCCTTCACTTCCGGTCGTCCATTCTGCATACATACACCGATTCCAGCAGCCTGAATCATAGAAATATCATTCTGTTCATCGCCACATGCAATCACATCAGAATGCGCTACGCCAAGGTAATCCGCAAGATTTAATGCTCCAACTCCTTTGCCGCAATCCTTGGCGACAAACTCCAAATAATATGGAGATGAAAAGAAATAATTGAAATTCTGATTCAAAAAGTCCTTATGGTCACTGACAAACTGATGTAATCGCTCCGGCTGATCAAAATCAATAGCAATGACCTTGTACATGTTCTGATCTTGTAGGTATTCCATATTCGGAACCGTCACAAAGGCGTCCTTGGTAATGGAGCGATAACGCTGTAGCTCCTTATCGTCCTCAAATACCAACAACTCTCCACGGCGATAAGAATGCGTATGAATCTGCAATTCTCGAAACATGGACATCAATTCAATGGCATGGTGTGGATTTAAAAACTGCTCATTAATCGTCTTCTGCTGATACAAATCATAGATAACGCAGCCCTGATAAGCAATCAGGAAACAATTCTTGCGATTCAGTTGTAGCTCCTTAGCCACCACCATACCCCCGGTTAAGGATCGCCCGGTACAAATGGAAAAATAATGGCCTGCTTCTAACAAATCATCAATGGCCTGACGATTACCTGCAGAAATCGTCTTATCAGAGTTCAATAAGGTGTCATCCAAATCAGTTAATAATATCTTCATGAAAAACTTCTTCACTTTCTTCGGTCACTGCCCAAATCGGAATAAACTTGCGTTCCTGCCAACGGGACACATTGGATGAATCACGTTTCATTGCCTCTTCACAAAACTGTTGCTGTGAACTAAAAGCATCATGCCCTCTGCGATCTGGTCGGTGATATTCACCATTATCCATTAAATGATAAGACTTCAGATTGTCTCGCAGTTCCACGTCCAGAATATGCTTTACTCTGGCTTTGATATTCTCATCCTCTACCGGGAAAATTATTTCCACGCGTCTATCCAAGTTACGCGGCATCCAATCGGCGGACCCCATATAGATGTCTTCCATTCCGTCGTTGTAAAAATAAAAAATGCGGCTGTGTTCTAAGAAGTTGCCAACAATAGAACTAACGTGAATATTCTCACTCACACCTTTGATTCCGGTCTTAAGGCAACAAATCCCGCGAACAATCAAGTATATTTCAACGCCGGCTGTGGAAGCTTCGTATAGTTTAGCAATAATTTTCTGATCGCACAAGGAGTTCATTTTGCAAACAATGCGAGCCACCTTGCCATCTCTTGCATGACGTATTTCTCGCTCAATTAACTGATTGAACTTCTTGCGAAGCCATATCGGTGCGACTATCAGCTTGTTCCACATGGCAGGTTCAGAGTAACCGGACAACATATTAAATACTGCAGTGGCATCTTCGCCAATGAGTTCTGAACAGGTGAAAATTCCACAATCCGTGTAGGTCTTAGCGGTAGAATCATTATAATTACCGGTGCCTAGATGTACATATCGCTTGATACCATCTTCTTCACGGCGCACCACAAGGGCAATCTTGCTGTGTGTTTTCAGCCCCACCAGGCCATAGATAACATGACAACCGGATTGCTCTAATTTCTTGGCCCAAACAATGTTATTTTCCTCGTCGAATCTGGCTTTTAACTCAACCAAAACCGTAACCTGCTTGCCAGACTCAGCCGCACGAGCCAAGGCTGCAATAATTGGTGAATGTCCACTGACTCGATACAGTGTTTGCTTGATGGCCAGTACATCCGGGTCTTTGGCCGCCTGAGCAATAAAATCTACTACATGATCGAAGGTTTCATATGGATGATGCAAAAAGATGTCACCCTTGGAAATACATTCAAAAATATTCTCACCCGGTTGAATTCGAGGATTCAATTGTGGTTGATACACCGGATATCGAAGATTATCTTTACCATCGATTCCATATAACTTCATTAAGAAGGTCAAATCAATGGGGCCACTGATGGAATAAATAGCCTCTTTGGAAATGTTAAGATTATTGCGAAGGGTAGCCAACAAATTGGCATCCATCTTCTCTTCCACCTCCAAACGAATCACTTCCCCCCACTGGCGACGCTTAAGCTGCTTCTGAATCTCTTTCAGAAGATCCGATGCATCGTCTTCATCAATGGACAAATCCGCGTTACGCATAATACGGTACGGGAAGGCACATTGAACGTTGTAATTTAAGAATAAACGATCAATGTTTTTCTCAATGATTTGTTCTAGAAGTATGTAGGAATCGGTATATCCCGTTTCATTTGGAATCGGAACCAAGCGTGGTAACACAGAAGGAACCTGAACCGTTGCGAACTCCAATCCCTTATTCTTGCCCTTAAAAAGGTGTGTGCTCTTTTCCTTTTGGGTAATCAAAGCAGCAATATTCAAAGACTTGTTGCGAATCAACGGAAATGGACGTGCCGCATCAACAGCCAATGGAGTTAATACCGGATAAATGGTCTCCTCAAAATACTGATCCACATAAGCAGCTTGCTTCGGTGATAAATCCTCGTGGGCACTAATGATACATATACCGGATTGATGCAACAGCGGAATCAAGGATCGATTGTAGGTCGAATACTGGGTAGCAACAAACTTCTTGGTTACTTCATGAATGGCACTGATTTGTTCCATTGGCGGCATACCGGCCAAATCCGGCTTGTTATATCCTGCATTGACCATATCCTTTAACGAGGCTACTCGTACCATAAAGAACTCATCCAAATTGGACGCAGTAATGCTAAGGAACTTCACACGTTCTAGAATGGGAATGTTCTTATCTCTAGCTTCATTCAAGATGCGATGATTGAACATCAACCAACTCAACTCACGGTTTTCGTAATACTTGTAATTACTAAAATCGTTTTTCATAGCCCCTCCTCCTTACAACCGACGTTCCCGAATCACCGGGCGGATTGCCATTACGTTTTGGAAAAAGTCTGCTTTTTCTTCGAACAAGCCTTTTTCCAAGGTGATGGAGTCTTCAGATTCGATGGTAATCACTAGTTGCTCTTTGTTGACCGACATGGAAACGTTCTTGAACTTCTGACGGTGGGAACGATCCATGGCATTGGCAACACGAAGAATTGCCAGGAGCTTCAGAAATACCAAGTACTCTGCCTCTGTAAAGTGATCGCTCAAGTTATCATAGGAAGTATCATCCTTATGATTATATGCAGCAATCAAAGCTACCATTTCCCGTTCCTTGTGGGTAAGACCAAGAATCTCGCTGGACATAATAATCGTATAAGAACACTGCGGAGACTCTGATAGGGAAATATACTTACCGCAATCATGAAGAATGGCTGCGGTTCGAAGAATTAGCTTCTCGCGCTTCTTTAATCCATGATATCTCTTGGTGGCATCAAACAATTGCATCGACAGCTTGTCCATAGCCTTAAGATGTGGGCGATAACTACCATATCGTTCTGCAATAGACCAGGCCGCAGACAGTACATCCTCGTCAAAATCGTGAGCAGTCTTCATATAACGATGATTGTATGCATACTCCAAGGCCATACCTTCTGTTACTGATATTCCAGGAAGATAGACATTTTCATAGGCCAATTCATGTAATAAACAATCACAGAGAATATAAAACGGCAAAAACATCTCATCCGGATCCTCAACCAACAGATTTTGACTAGAAATGGTATGATTGACTTCTTTGCCCATTTTCTTCATGTAATGCTGGATTTCATCTCGAGACAGGGTGCTTTTTTCTTTGTGAGAATAGGCCTGGCGTAAGACATTTAACAGGTGATCATTCAGCAGAATCAAATATTTTGGCTTGGAGTCCTTGAGGAACATATTTAAAAACGCCCCCATTTCCTTGCGCATCATATCATAGAGCTGTTCTGTACCATCTGACTTCTGGCCTAAACGTTTGAGATGTTCGCGAACGCGAAAAGCTCCCAACGTAATATGCTGCGTGGTTATAATGCGCCCCTTGTCAAATAGAGTTAACTGAAGGGAAGAACCACCTATATCCGCCATAATACAAGGAGACTGAACCATTTCTTCGAAGAAAGGCGTCTGAGCCGTAGCCTGATAACTTAAGAATCGTTGTTCTGAATTACTCAAAATACGAACCACCAAATCACAATGCAGTCGCAACTGATCTAGCACAAAATACACATTATCCGCAGAACGAAGGGCGTACCCTGCGTAAACCGAATAGGAATCCACTCGATAGGTACGCATGGTATCTTTCATATCATTCAAGGACTGAATCAAATGGCCCAAGGTCTCAAAGGAGACATTCTTATGGTAAAAAATATCCCTGGCTAATTCCGTCCGCATCCGCAAGCAATCAATTTCTTTCAACTGATTGCTTGCCGTTCGTATTTCAAATATTTTTAACAATACTTCATAGGTACCGATGTAAATCGCCCCAAAGGTTTTGTAATTTTTCATTCTACGCCCCCGTGATGATTAATAATTTCCAAGAATACGAAGGAAGTTCGTCTCTTCCGACAGACCAACCAATGCATTCTGAGTGCCATCCTCTTCTAGATTCCCCTCAAAATCAAGGAAAAAGCGATATTCCCACTGTTTCTCGCGTATCGGACGAGACTCAATACGAGTCATGTTCAAGCCGTTAAAAATAAAGTGGGACAAAATACGATATAACGAACCTGTTTCATGCGGTAATTCAAAACATAAGGAAACACACTTGGCGTCATGCAAAAACTCCTTATGACAGGAAACAATGATAAAGCGTGTTTCATTGCCCTTAACATCCTGAATCTGTGGTTCTAATACCTGTAAATCATATAATTTAGCATTCAGTTCGCCGGCAATCGCCGCCTGATGAATGTCACCGTCTTGTTTGATTTTCATGGCTGACATTGCTGTGTTAGATAAGGCCACCTTCTTGAAATCTGGATGCTTCGTACGAAGATACTCATCACACTGCATCAAGGCCTGTGGATGAGAATATACTGTGGTAATATCATCCATTGTGGCCCCAGGTAGTCCCAGTAACGCATGATGAATCGGCAAAATCTGCTCTCCAATAATGGCAACATCATATTCCAGCAATAAATCATAGTTTTCCGTAACAGCTCCTGCCGTAGAGTTCTCAATTGGAAGCACAGCGTAATCAGCATCTCCTCGCTTCAAATACTCCATGGCATCACGCCAGGTATCCACATGGTCGTAATTCTCAATAGGCCCAAAAAATTTTTCCATGGCCGCATGGGAATATGCTCCAGCAACGCCCTGGAAAACCACACGTTTTCCTAGGTAAGAATACTGTGGGACTGCTTCAAAGCCAAAATCATGAAGCACACCCTTTTGTGCCATCATTTGATACTGCTTCTTACGACTGGTGGACATAATCTGCTGGAATAACTCTTCCACTCCCTGGCGTGTAAAAGAGTCCTTGCAATCACAGGTCAATGCTGCAATCTTTTGTGCTTCCCGTTCCTTGTCCAAAACAGGCTTGTGATTAGCTATTTTGTA
>JAILCW010000070.1 GCA_024690265.1 Lachnospiraceae bacterium
AATATAGAACAGAGACCAGGGGCTTTCTTTACGTTTTTAGTTCTTTTTGAATTCCAGGATTACCTTGAATAAGTCTCCATCAATCGCAAGATTCATGGTACCGTCCATGGACTCTGTTAAGCTTCTTGCAATTGATAAGCCTAGTCCATTGCCTTCGGTGTTTCTGGAGGCGTCTCCTCTTACAAATCTTTCCATTAACTCATCAGCAGAAATGTTAAGTTCATTCTTAGAGGTGTTACGGAAGGTGAAGGTCACCTTGTCACCATTGTCTTTGAGGTCTACGTAAGCACGTGTTCCTGGTTGCGCATACTTCGCAATGTTGTTCATAAGGTTATCGAAAACGCGCCACAGGTAGCGATTGTCGGCCCAGAGATGGATCTCTTCTTCCGGCATATTGGTAACCAATGTAATCTGATTGGCTTCTAACTTCTCCTCAAATTCTCCAATGGACTGATTTAATAGGGTGTTTGCATTGACAGATTCCATATGGAACTTAATGTTGCCGGTGGCAGCCTTGGAGGCTTCAATCAAGTCTTCGATTAATTTCTTCAAGCGCTTTGCCTGGCGGTCTAATACTTCTAAGTAACCCTTGGCTGTTTCGTTATCAATTTGTTCTTTTTCCAACAAATCCACATAGTTAATAATGGATGTCAGCGGTGTCTTGATATCGTGAGAGACGTTGGTAATCAGTTCTGTTTTCATACGCTCACTCTTGATACGCTCCGTGACCGCTGTGGTCATTCCACTACTAATCTTATTCAAAGCTTCGCCATGCTCTTCAAAGTCTAGTGGCATTCCCTTGGTGTCTATCTGAACGTTCATGTCGCCTTCTGCCATCTGTACTACAGAGTTTTTTAACTTGGCATAATGCTTAAGAATCTGGAACAAAAGGAATCCAAACAGGACCTTCTCACAGAACCAAACCAATACCAAATCGGACCCTGCATTGAATGCAACCAATCCAAAGCCTTCTAAAAATACAAAGAGAGCAAAGAGTAACCAGGCACGAATATCCCATCGAACGGTTCGACGAATTGCGCGCGCGTCTGTGCATATACGACTCCACCCAACTTTTAACACCTGCAATAGTTTATAAATAAGGGTGTTTTGCCACCAATGTCCCATTTTTACATTCACTGCGACTGTCATAAGCCAACAAATTCCAATAACACCACCAACAAATGCAGCTACTGCTACCACAGCAATAAACCAGGTATAGTAAGCATCCGTGCTCGTAATTCCATATTCGATGGCGCACACCACACCAAGGACTGCCAGTTCTAATCCCACTGCTATGGCAAGCATAAGATCCATCGGTACACGATCCAATTTTCCTGCCATAATGCCTTCTTCACCATAGCGATGTCCTGCTGCAAGGAACAGCAGGAACAACAGCCATATTGTAACCAGAAGGAATACAATCATTCCCAGCGGGCACAATACCGATGCAACCGGTATCAATCCACCCAATACAGCCGCCTGTGTAAACAGATTTCCGTGGAAGAATCCACCCTGCATATCCGGTTGATTCTCTGTATAGTAGTACACCGTATACTTGGCATTATCACTATTAGTCACATCTGCCTCAGCCAGCGTTGGTTTCTTTAACTTAACTTCACTGGTTTTCAATTTGCAGAGTTCATCGTGAATCTCCGACAGATCCGCAACATTCGAAGCATCCAATCCACCGGCATCTTCCCAGGAAGCAATATAGAGCACGTACTTCCAGCCCGCATCTGCCATAGAATGGTATCCACGATCCTTGATATAAAGTAGATTTCCATTCACGACCGGATTCTCTAGTCCAATGGTTTCCGTCGGCAAATAATCATAGATAACACCATCTTCCGATGACTGTTCCTCTACCGCATTATCATCTTCGATGACATAGGTGGTATTCTCCTCTGTCATTCCTTCCTCAACGTAGTAATGATAATCTACCGTCTGGTCATCGGTGGTGGTCGGAATCTGATTCCGCCATAAGTGAACGAATGCAGTGTTCACCGCGTTATCATTTTCATCATCATAATAATCTGCCTCTACAGCATAGGCGAATTCATCCATAACCGGATAGAACTGCTCTCCATCCCAAATATAAGCACGGTTATCAATCAAATCATATCCAATAGCCTGAACGTTGATATTTTTTTGTGTCGTTGTCTCGCCGTGCCAATAACTGCTACCGGTAATCAAACGATTTGATAAGGTATATGCCGGCCGACTTCCTACATAGAATTCTGCTGTCTGATAATCCGAAGGTAATTCTCCGGTAAAATTGCGGTCAACAATTTCTTCCTGACCATCATCCACCTTGGCTATAGCATACTTGAATCCGGTTCCTTCAAAACTAATATCGAAGTCACTATCCAATTCACCACCATGATAATTAGCTACTGCCCACAACGCATAGGCATCTCCGGCGCGCTTTGTTAAACGTTTGGAAACAGTTGTGCTTCCGCCATTTTCATAAACGCCATACTCTGCCATCACTACAGTTCCCACCATGCTTGTCAGCATCAGAGCCGCGCACAGACTACAGAGCATCGTCATCCATACCTTTGCACTTGTTTTATAAATCTTTTTCATCTTTTACTCCCTACAGGACGCCCTTAATGAATGTCCTCCATCTTATAGCCATGTCCCCACACTGCCTTCAGATAGCGCGGGTTGGCACTGTCATACTCTAACTTCTCCCGCAGGTGACGAATGTGTACTGCCACCGTACTCTCGGCGCCTACCATCGTATCCTGCCATACTTCCTCATAGATATCCTTGGGCGATAACACTTCGCCGCGGTGCATCATGAGGCATTTTAAAATGTCATATTCCAGGGGAGTTAAGGATACCGGATTCCCATCCAAATACACTTCCTTGGCTCTGTCTCGAAGTTCAATTCCTCCGATTACCAGTGTATCTTCTGTTGCATTTCCAACACGATTGCCCCCCAGCAAAGTGTATCGTCTCAGTTGAGATTTTACTCTCGCCATAAGTTCCACGGGATTGAATGGCTTGGTGACATAATCATCGGCGCCAATGGTGAGTCCCATCACCTTGTCCGCATCTTCGCTCTTGGCAGTAAGCATTATAATCGGTACGTTGGAAATCTTACGAATCTGCGCCATCGCTGTGATGCCATCCATCACCGGCATCATCACATCCAACAAAATCAGTTGAATGGATTCCCCCTGCGGCCCGGACATAATATCCAGCGCCACCTGCCCATTCTCGGCTGCTACGACTTCCATGCCATCACTTTCCAAGTAAATTCGTAGTGCCGAAATGATATCCGGCTCGTCATCGCAAATAAGAATCTTGTTCATGTTGTTCTCCCCAATTATTTCGAAATAACAGAAAAAGCCTTGTGATGTCGCCGTATATGCTTAACAACTCATCACAAGGCTATTGTAGACAATATTATTTTAAGTTCCAAGTAGGGAAATCTTTAAGATTTCTTTAAGAAATTAAAAAGGACTACGTAATCGTAGTCCTTCATCTCTAAATAAAACTCTTACGTCCCTGGGCCTTATCACGCTTGCGCATCATCTGCTTGTACTGCTTGATGCTCATCATCTTCTTGGAGCGCTTCTTGTAAAGAATACTCAACTCTTCCGGCTTGTACATCTTGAGCAAACCAACATGAGTAATCAAGCTCCCGTCACCCTTGGTGATAAAACGACGATTGATATGAATATGATAATTCGACTTGGTTCCATTGATTAGCAACTCTGCCATGCCTGTATCATCGCTAATCTCACCATCTCGCACCTTCTGTTGAAACGTAGCCAAATCATAGATGATGCCAACTGCATCCTCCATGTTCTTACGCTTCTCACGGGCAGCATCTCTCACTTCCTTCTCTGCCGCCTTACTATCCTGCACAAGGGATTCTAATGCGCGTTCAATGTTCACCACAATTACCTCTAGAAACTAAATAAACCACTTCTTTTTACAACACACGGTGGCTATTCTAACATATTTGTACCCCAACTGTCTATATCTTGGAAACGATTTTTACCACATAGCGTTTCCTGTCAAAATGCCATCAGATGTCGTTTATCGAACATCTGACAAACCGCCTTATCGATTTGCCAGAATACTGGCTATAATTGCCCATGCAATAGTCACAAACATCACCGCGCACAGCCCCCCACCTAACCAGGAGACGATTTTTACCCATCCTAGTCCCATAGCAAGGGTAAATACCAGAGAAAAGATGCCGGTCTGCATGTTCATAAGTGTTACCATGTATGCACTGATGCGATAGAGCTTAACCTCGCGGCCCGGCTTGGGTTTCACCGGAAGATTCCACATACTAAGTGGAAAAAAGTGCGTTACTGCTAAAAGAATCAATACCGTCGGCAGCATCATAATCGGCATCATAATAATGAATCCGATGGAGCCATAATGGGTTACATTACCATGCAGATCCACATTGGTTGGAACCGGCTCCTTAATCACTGCCATCATAACGATGGCCGCAATCAGAGATGCTACACAGGTAACCACTGCAATCAATTCTTGAATTTTGTGATGAATGGTCAAAAACTGTTTCATTTCTTTGCGAACCTCATAACTCTGTTATAGCATAATGCGCTTAAGATTACAGCAATAGCAATCAATGCCAGAACCACAATTGTTGGATTAACAACAGTTCCAAGCCACACTACCAGAACAACCAGTCCCATGGTAACAAACATATTCGGGAACAGATATATCATTACTGCTGTGCCCTGCTTGATCACTTCCACTTCATTGTCCCAATCCAGTCGCATATACTTGATGCCACATACGCAACCCCAGGTGGTAGAAAAAGCGCACAGTACTACGCCCAATACCAAGTATAGCACGAGTTCCAGAATTCCAACATGGGCAGAGATGCCCATACAAATAATTCCAAACACCATGAAAGGCACTGCCAGATACATCTGGAATAACATCTTGCCCTGATAGAGGGTCTTCTTGGTAATCGGCAAGCTCTGAACAATCCAGTAATTCTTGCCCTCTAATGAAGGGGAGCAAGCAGTGGTCGCCATCATTCCAATGCAGAAATACAGAATCAACGGAATCGCCGGATTCAGGATTCCCTGCGGAATCGGGGCATTCTGGGTAACGATTGCAATCACACGATCGAGTCCAACAATTAGAACTGCCACGCCAAGAATTGCTGCAAGGATTTCTCCCATAGCCCCATTGACAAAATATGTGGTAGAAGCAGTCAGGCGCCTCCATTCCTTGAAGGCGATGGCGTTTAATACGCTCCTTTTCTTCATGCCGGACACTTTGTAATTACTCTTTGCCGCGTGACTCTTCAACGCCGAATTAATCTGGCGATAATTCTTGCCAACAAAAAGGAATACCACTTCAAACAACAGAACAGTTCCACCAACAAGAAGCAGCGAATTGGAAATCCATCTCAGTTGCAACTTGCCTGCTGCAATGACTGCATTGGCAAACCAGCCTGCAGGGAGGTAGATTCTACCAGCCTGTGTCATGGCATTTCTTGCCTGTTCCACCACATTTTCTACCTGATTATGGCGGATAATTGCTTCAATGATGTATCGCGAAAACAAGGCTACCAGCACAATAATAACTGTAAGAAGCGTCTGCACAATGTTCTTTTTCTTGAAGCCGGAACTAGCCTTTGCAATCACAAACCCCAAGAAGGAAGCTGCCAGCATCGGAATGACCGGCACAAAAAATGCCAGAATCAGCCACACCGGATACACCAGGAATCCGGCCCCTGCAAAGATACCATAAGCTACCATCATGGGTAACGATACGCACAAATACCATGGCAAGGTTTTCAGATACATATATCCAAACTTACAGGCTGCCACATCCTTCGGTGTAAATGGCAACGCCATCAACATATCATACTCTTTGAAATTCAAAAGATAGCCATTGGTCTTAATAAATGTAAAAATAAACGCAATCATTGAAATGGTAAGGGCACACATCATCGGAATAACATCCGTCATTTCCATAGCTGCAAATCCCCAGCAACCAAAGAAGCTGTATGCAAATACCATTAGATATAACATAGCAAGGCCAATAAATCCACCAACGGATTTTGCCCGCTTTTTCTTGTCTTTGCTGTACTTGCGAACATGCCAAAGGCTCGAGGACTTCAGAAGCGTTCGCAGCAGCACGATATACTTACTTCTCATCCTCCACCTCCAGGAATACCTCCTCCAGGGACGCCCCCTTCGTTAACTCTTCCATGGTTCCGGTTGCAATGATTTTGCCTTGTTTAATAATTGCAATCTTGTTGCACAGCTTCTCTGCCACGTCCAATACATGGGTTGAGAAAAATACCGCTGCGCCATTCTCGCACATCTCATGCATAATCTGCTTCAAGGTAAAAGAAGCCTTAGGATCCAGTCCTACAAATGGCTCATCCAACACCATAAGCTTCGGCTCATGAATGAGAGCAGAGATAATCGCAACCTTCTGCTTCATACCATGGGAATAAGAACTAATGAGGTCCCCCAGAGCTTCTGTTATCTCAAACATATCGCCATACTTAGCAATACGCTGCTGACGGGTTGCCTCATCAATGTTAAAGACATCAGCTATAAAATTCAAATATTGAATGCCGGTGAGATTCTCGTACAAGTCCGGATTGTCCGGGATGTACGCCGTAATCTGCTTGCATGCCATGGAATCATCCTTAACCGAATGACCATCGATATAAATCTCACCTTCTGTAAAATCCAAAACACCAACAACGGCGCGAATAGTGGTAGACTTGCCGGCACCATTATGTCCAATGAATCCGTAGATATCACCGGCTTCCACCGACAAACATACATTGTCTGCAGCCTTCTTATCCCCACCATACGACTTGGTATAACCCTGAATATCCAATACAGCTTTTGTTTCCATCTTCTTCTCCCTTTTTCCTCTAGTGAAGATCGAATTGCGGCGGTACGTCGATTTCTTCACCTACATACTTCCCATCCTTCTTCCGCTGGCGAACACATTCGGTGAGCAAATACTCTATCTGTCCGTTCACCGAGCGGAAGTCGTCCTCCGCCCAAGCAGCAATTTCGTTGTAAAGCTTCTCGTTTAGGCGAAGTGGGACCTGCTTTTTCTCAGCCATTAGTACAAGCTTCCGGAGTTCACTACAGGCTGTGCATCGTGGTTGCCGCACAATACCACGAGCAAGTTGGATACCATAGCAGCCTTACGTTCTTCGTCCAAATCCACTAACTGTTTCTCATTCAAGCGATCAAGCGCCATCTCTACCATGCCAACAGCGCCGTCTACGATCATCTTGCGGGCATCAATAATTGCAGATGCCTGCTGACGCTGTAACATAACAGATGCAATCTCCGGAGCATATGCCAAATAGGTAATGCGTGCTTCGATAATCTCCAAGCCTGCTTCATTGACCTTGCTCTGAATCTCATCCTTGATGCGCTCTGCAACCACCTCTGCAGAACCGCGAAGGCTTCCTTCATCAGCAACGCCGTCACCGGTGGTGTCTACGTTCTGAGCCACATCGTATGGATAGATGCGAACAATGTTACGAAGTGCGGAGTCACACTGCAAGGACAGATACTCCTTGTAATTATCTACGTTAAATACAGCCTTGGCCGTATCAGTCACTCTCCAAATAACTGCAATACCAATCTCAACCGGATTGCCCAGGCAGTCATTAATCTTCTGACGGCCATTGTTCAGAGTCATTGCCTTCAAAGATACCTTCTTACTAGCAGGAGCACCAGTTGCGCTAATGCCCTCAGAAGTGATCTGTAAGGTTCCAGCCGCTCCAGCAGCAGGAACATCGCCGCTCTGTGCCAACTTGGTAGCAGCTGCAGGATTCACTGCGCTACAGAAAGGATTGACAAAATAAAATCCAGCCTCACGAATGGTTCCCTTGTAATCACCAAAGAGGGTCAATACCAGAGCTTCCTGTGGCTTCAACACCTTCAGTCCCAGGAGTGGAATCCAGCCAATACACATTACAACTAAGCCCACAACGCTCAGCGGGATGTTCTCACTTGCGATTCCATAAATCATGCCGCCTACTGCTGCCAGTAACACCAATAGGTTTAACAATAATACGGCCATGCCGTTCTTTTTCGTGGTATAAATCTTTTCTGTCATAATACCTACCTCCTTTTGATATCATTATGATATCACCATGGTATTATGTTGTCAACAGAATTAAAAAAGTGGGGTGAAAGCACCCCACTGACTCTATTCTACGCGCCTTGTTTCTTATACTCTGCCGGTGTCATTCCGGTTACTTTTTTGAATACCTTGAAAAAGTACGAGTAATCCTGAAACCCACAATCAAATGCAACCACATGTAAATCCTGTTCATGGGCCATTAATGATTTCGCTTTCTTGATTCGATATGTGTTCAGGTATTCACTAAACCCTTGCCCGATTTCCTCCTTAAACATGGTGCTTAAATAGCTCTTGCTAATACCAATGGATTCTGCCGTCGCGTCCAGGGATATCGGCTCTCTATAATTAATCTGGATATAAGTCAAACACTTCCTTACATATTCTGAGTTACCTTGATAGGCACTCGCCAGCAGTCCATTCATTGACTGAAAGCAATCCATGAACCATTCTCTCGCCTGATCCAACGTCGACATGGCCGCCAACTGCTCAAATGGAGATGCCTCGCTCTTATTGATTGAAGAGAATTCAATTGCATTGTTCTTGCAGGCATCGATAAACAATCCCAACAGCTTCATCAATACGTTATTGGTTGCTTTATAATCCAGCTTTTCTTTTTTTAGTCTGGCAAAAACCTCCTCGACAAAAAGCGCATGCTCTTCATCCTCCATTGGAACATAAAAAGATTCTACAATCTGTTTTTCTAATTCCTTATCAAGAATTTCCTTGATATCATCTGCATCCCGATTTGCATTCATATCTTCTGCAAACACAATCGTTCCGGCCTCTGAAAACAAGGATTGCTTCATAATCTGGTACGCCTCACGGTAGTTTTCCGGCAGCATATCAATTGAATCGCTCTTCTTACTAACTACAAAGCTGCTTACGATATTCAGGTATGTCTTTAGATTTGACGAAATCTGGCGGATAACATTTTGTATGATTTCTCGCATCGCCGCCTGACTTCGCTCCTGGGCAAATGAAATAAGGATGCTGTAATAATCCCCATCAATGTGCGTTAGTATGCCGCTCGGGTATGTTTTTAGTATTTCATTTCCAATGTTCAGGACAGAAAAATTAATGGTGCGTTTTCTTTGCAAATCATTCTCGTTGGTAATACTTGCATAATTATCTACACGCATAAGAATTTGAATCAGGTTGGTTCGATCAATCCGCAAATCAAGGGTCTTGAGACGATAGGCAATATCCTCCGGATTTGCAACCAGATGCGTGATTAAATCCAGCACAAATTTTTCCTGGAACGTTGAGAGTTCCTTGGACTCTGCCTCACGGGTCTCATCAATTGGTTTCATTGCTACCAGCGTATCCTTTAATCGTTCCGCCGTTAACTCGTGCTTAAGCAAATAGTCTTCGCCACCATTTTTTAGCGTATCATGCACAAGTTTATAATCATCGTAATTGCTTAGCGCGACAAAATGTACCTTGATATCATTCGCATGAATATACTTGCAAAAATCAACTCCGTTCATGCCTGCCATAACCATATCCGAAAGAATCACATCAGGCTTTAAGCGGGTCAATAATTTAATTGCTTCTTCCGCAGAGGATGCCTCTCCGCAAACCACAAAATCATCTTCGTACTGATTGAGCATCAGTTTGATATTGGTTCTAACAAGCACCTCATCATCTACAAGCATAATACTAAGCATCTTCTTCACCCTTTAGCAGTGGCAGTACAAGTGTAATTCTTGTAAACATACCCTTTACGCTTTCCACCTTCATCGTATAAGGTTGTTCATAGTTCAAATTGATACGTTCTTTGATATTTGCCAATCCAATATGCCCCGCATTCTTATTTGCCTTGCGGTTCATTATTTCTTCCAATTGTACATCATCAATTCCGCTTCCATTATCTTCGACAGTAACGTGAACCTTCCCATCCACCAACGCATATTTTACATCAATAAATCCATCGTTCGACGCCTCCATTAGCCCATGCTTAATGGAGTTTTCCACCAGGGGTTGTACCAACAATTTTGATATTTTGCAGTTCACAATCTCCCGGTCGCACTCGACATGTGAAGTAAAGAGATTAATCTGTCGGTATGTCTGAAGCTTCAGGTAGTCCTTGATAAACTGAACATCTTCTCCTATCGTCACCTCAGCTCTTCCATCCATATTGATGTGCATCATGGACGAAAGAATCTCAGCAACTTCCTTGATATTTTCAATTCCTTGTATCGTTGCAAGGAAGCGAATGGTATTTAAACTGTTATACAGGAAATGCGGATTCATCTGAAACTGCAGTGCTGCGATTTCTGCCTTGCGTTTTTCCAACTCTTTTTCCTTCATCTGCTCATATAAATCAGAAATACGGGTCAGCATATTCTGGAACTGCGTCGCTAATTCTTTCACTTCATCATTGGTCGTAATGGCAAAATCCAGTGACATCTGGTCCTTACCAATCCTTTTGACGGATTCCGTTAGTCCAACGATATTACTTGTAATCGCAGAACAATAAAGCCATATCAGGCTAAAGCATACCAACAGAATCAGAATCGTAATGATAATCATCTTATTCGCAGAATCTGCGAAATCTGCCATAACCACTCGATGCGGAATCACACTGATTGCAATCCAATTGGTCAGGGGTGACCTGGTATAGGCAACCAAATATTTCTCACCATCGACGTTAATCATAAAGTTTCCGTACTCTTCGTCCACCTGTTTTTCTACCAGACCGGGCAGTTGAACAGCCAAATCCTCAGCAACGCCTTTTTTCTCATTCAGATAAATAATGCGGCTGGCATCCTCATTTAGCACGTACAGGGAACTCTTGTTATTAATCTTACCGAAGGAATCCTCAAAAATATGACTATCGATATCCGCAATGACATACCCTATTCGCTCACCATGATTGTTCTTCACCGGCTTCATCATCGAGAAGACATAATCACTGGCATTCTTATACCAATTGGTCCAATAGTGCGGCTCGATAAATGTAATACTTCCATCCATAGACAAAGAATCCAAGTATCCATTCTGATTCATAATATCGATGGTTGTTGTATTTCCGTAGCTTAGGCCCTCTCCTTCAAAATTACTGATGCGCAAGCCACTTAAATACTTTTGGAAACTACACAAGCTTATCAGATACTCGCTGGAGGTTTTCCGATACTCCACCAATTGCGCTTCTGACATGTTATTGCGATTCTCCAATACGGTTAATATATTGGCATTTAGCGAATTGTCCGCCTGGATTGTAACAAGTGAAGCAACGTTAACAATATCCTTCACCCTTGTATCCATAGAGGTTTCCGCTATATTTACCGTTGATTGGATGTTATCGATTGCTGTTTTTTCTGCATGATTTTGCATGGAAAAATACCAAACGATAGATGCACTTAGAATAAAAATAAGAAAAAGAAAAGATGTCCCCAACGCCATCTTAACTCTGATACTAGATAATCGACTCAAGTTCTCCCCTCCCTGTTTTTATTCTAGCTTTGCAGCCTTAAAATGTCACCATCCTTCTCTACAATTTCAAACTGTCTGATTCGTTCCATTCCTAATGTGTTCGGCCCGTGAAAAATCAAATAATTTTTCCCTTCTTCCCGATAAATCATGCCGTGTCCACCATCCGAATCATACAATGGTTCATCCTCGTGAATCCAAGGTCCCATGATTCCATGATCCGAATATGAAACGCCAATCGCATACCCATTTGGAGAAAAACTTGACCATATCATCGCCAATCGTCCCTTGGATAGCTGAAAAATAAAGGGGCCATCCGTAACATAACCTCTGTTCAAGCCATCAACATTTTCCACTGTCCAGCGGGCTTGAGACGCTGTAAATAGTATTTTCGTGTCATGCAATGATTGGTAATCCGGTGTTACTTTTCCAACACATATCTCTCCGTCATAGCACTGCAGCCATTCATGAGAATAAATCATATAGAGTTGTCCATCCTCTTCCCACAATGTTCCGTCCAAACACTCCTGGCTCAGTGGTGTGATAGAACGATTTCCAATTGGTTCAAAGCCTCCATCCGGGCTATCTGATTTCAATAGCTGTACCCCACGATTTTCCCCTTTGAATGAAGCCACCATCAAATAGTCCTCGTGATACTTATATACCTCCGGAGCCCAAAAGTTTTCTTTGCCCCAGAAGTTTTCTGTTGGCTTGAACGCCTTACCTCGAAGTACCGTTCCATCTGCATTTACTCTATAACAATCAAAACCAACCCCTGGGTCATCCCAGGGGTTATCATCTGTCGTTCCGTATAAATATTTTGCGTCACCATCCATTAGAATAAATGGATCCCGAATATGTACATCTTCAATCCGCATAACTATCCTTTCACCGATCCCGCAGTCATCCCGGCAATAATATGTCTCTGCAATAGCAAGTATAGAATCACTACAGGCAATGATGCAAATGCAACGTTTGCAAATACCAGCTGCCAGTCTGAACCATGGTTGCCAAAGAAGTTGTATACAGTAAGAGGTAAGGTGTAGTTTTCTGCGCTATTCAAGAAATAAATCGACACACTAAAATCATTCCACACCGCCATAAAATTGATAATCAGGGCAGTGATAGATACCGGCTTTAGAAGCGGAAAAATCACTTGAAAGAATGTCTGGATTCCACTTGCCCCATCAATCCATGCGGCTTCATCTATCTCCCTTGGGATGCTCTTTAGATATCCGGTGTACAAGAAAACAGTGAAGGGAATATTAATAACAATCAATACAAGGATAGCCGACGCCATATGTCCAAGATGCAGGGTGTTGCAAACAAAATAGGTTGGTATAATCTGCACCGGTAAAACCAGGCCTGCAACCATCAATGTACTGAGACGATTTGCCATCTTGGTATTACGTCTTTGAAATACATAAGCCATTGCTGAACATATGAGAATCAGTGCCACTACACTGATTGTTGTAACAATACAGGACGTCATCAATCCGCGAAGTATACCGCCTTCCTGCATCATCTGCGAATAGTTCTCTACAATGTGATATTCACTTGGAAGACTGATATCCATTTCTGCCGCTTCTGTTCTGCTTTTGAAGGAATTAATAACTACCATAAAAACAGGTATCAGAATAAAAAGGGATATTATCCAGAGCACTCCGCTTAGAATACCATTCTCGGTCTTTCTTTTCGTCATTGTTCTACCTCCTTGTCTGCAATAAATCTATAGGTTGGCAAAACAATAATTCCTATAATCACAGCAAGTAATATACTGGCAGCACAACCTTCTGCAAATCTACCGGTTCCAAATGATTTATATATCAATGAGCCAAATACTTCGGTAGCAGATCCCGGTCCACCTTGTGTGGTTGCCTGAACAACGTCGAACACTTTCAGTCCACCGATAATGCTCAGAATCAAAGCATTATTAATCGCTGGCAATAGCAATGGGAAGGTGATATAACGAAACTTCTGCCATTCGCTGGCACCATCCAACTGGGCCGACTCATAGTAATCCACGCTGATATTCTGCATTCCCGTTAATAAGATTACCATTGTGAATCCGGACCACTTCCATACCTCAATGGAACAAATGGAAAAAATTGCAAGCTTGGGATCCGTTAGCCAGTTTTGGCATAGTGCACTTAGCCCTATTGCACCCAATGCCCGGTTTATTAAGCCTTTTGTCGGGTGCATCATGGAGGAAAAGATTAAGCCAACAGCCACCGTATTAATGACAGCCGGCAAAAAGAATATGGTACGAAGCGCATTTGTCATAAAAAGCTTCTTGTTCAAAGCTACTGCCAGCAACAACCCAAACAGCATCTTGAAAATGGTTGTAACAATCGCAAAGGTGAATGTGTTGTACAACGCTTTTCTCGTATCATCTTCTACCATGATGTTGATGTAATTTGTCAGTCCGGCAAAACGGGCAGAAGCGAAGTTAAAACCATACATTTGAAATAACGAGATAAACAATCCTATCACAGACGGGACAATGAAAAAGACCGCAAAAAGGATTAATCCCGGCATTGCTAATCCGTACGAATAGCGATTTCGATGTCTCCTATTTTTATCCATAATCTACAGGTAATCCTTTCTTTTTTGAAAGATGCCAGTACATCGCTGCACTGGCATCCATCGTTACTTATTTCCAGTTATCGTCCCCCATGGCTTCGGCGCTCTTAGCTGTTTCCTCATCCAATGCCTTTGTTACATCAGAAGCTTCCTTGAATGTTCCGGTGTAATAATCAAGAACATTTTCACCCAAGTTGCCGTAAGAATACTTATTAATCTCTTCCCAGTCTGTCATTGACTTGCCGTTATCCATAATAGTCTTTAGATCAGCAGTTGCAGCAGGCATTTCAGACTTTACATTCTTATTCAGATATAATCCCGGCTGAGCACTTGCATAAATCTGCTGTGCCTCAGAAGATGCAAGATAGTTCATTGCCTTCTTGCCAAGTTCCACATTCTTGCAATTGGTCGTTAAGCACAATGAGTAAGGAGTAAACATATTGATGTAGTTGTCTCCGTCATCCTGTGGAATTGCAAATCCACCGATATTCTCGGACTGCTCAGGGAACTTCTGCTCAATATTATCTGCGCACCATGTACCGTTAATGTACATTGCACATTCACCATTTGCCAATGCTTCATGGGCCATATCAACGGTGTCTGATAAGTATGTTTCATTAACGTAACCCTTATCAATCAGGTCCTTGGACTTCTGAATAGCATCAACAAAAGCAGTACACTCTGTATAGGTTAACTGATGTGTATCAATCTGATTCATTAATTCAAAGGTGCTGATGCCTCGATTCTTTGCTTCAATTACAGGACCGGTTACTGCAGGCGGTTGAACGCTCCATACATCTTTTGCTGAGTAATATACCGGAACAATGCCTTTGCTCTTGAATACTTCGCACGCAGACAGCAATTCATCCCAGGTCTGCGGCACTTCTACACCTGCATCTGCAAATACCTGCTTGTTGTAGAACACACCGGACAAAACGATAGAATCCATTGGAATTCCATAGAGCTTTCCGTTGTAATTATATGTTCCATCCAACGCATTCGGATCATATTCAGATACATCTACTGCATCAGACAAATCAACCAACTTATTCAAGCCTTCCTGGCCTGCATTTGTTTCAACCCATTGTGGCTTGTAAACCTGAATAATGTCCGGCAAATCATCGCTGGCGAATTTTGTCTTAACTACCTGATCGCCCTGATTGCCGCCCTGAATCTTTGAAATTTCCAAGCGGAATCCCAATTCATCCGCATTGTCGTTGACGTGCTTTTCCAGTGCTTCCCATCCACTCTTATACCAATCGGTATACATTAGTACGGTAAGTGTTTCCACGTCCTTAGACTCTGGCGCTCCGCCACCAGCCGCTTCAGCAGAAGAGCCGCATGCTGTTGCTGACAACGTCATCAACCCAGCCAAAGTCACTGCCGTCAGTTTCTTTCCCCAATTATTTTTCATAAGTTCTCCTTTCCCCTCCTATGTGGGAGCTCGTTTTCTATACTCATATCCTAGCATCGAAAAATCAATCAAGGGATTGGATTATTTTTCACTTAATTGTAATTTTTTCCAATAAAGAGATTTTTCTCGCCATCGACTTCTTTTGCATCTTCTTTTGTTGGATTTCCAAAAGCGTTCTAGGTTGGGACTCCGTTTTTACACGCAGATTCTCATATATATGCACAACGCGTGCAGGGTATTTTTCAGGCTACACGCAACTCGGATATAAAGACGGATTTGCGTGCAATAATGGCACACGTAGGAATCAAAAGCATATTCCCGAAGCATGCAAAAGCATCGAAAGGAAAATAGTGCGGATAATATAAAATGTCCCAGGATAGGTAACTATCCGGGGACATCTTAAAACTAGTACTGCTCATACTCATATGAAGTGTCATAAGTCACTTCATATGTATCAGTATTTTCAATATACGTTTCTTTTATTTCTCTTAACTACAGGAAAAATGAACTATAAACTCGCGGTCTATACTTCATAAAATAGGCCAATCTCTTATTCTTCAGAAATAATCACAGCCCATACTGCGCCATAATATCTGTAAACTCCTGAGAATAAGCAAATCCGGCTGCCACGCCATCACGGGTATTCTCTCCACGATCAAGCTGACCAACCCAATCAGCTAATCCGTCATCATCATATTCTCTTCCAAGATAAGTGCGATACAGAACCTTTACATACTCTGTATTGTCCAGATTCTTGTTCACAAATTCCTGAGAGTCCAAGAAGCCCGTTGTGGATACATAGAGTACATTTTCACGGCTTGGATTCGCATTGATCTGACCTGTCCAGTCATTCAAACCATCCACATCATAACCACGGCCAAGCGCCTGAGTGTAAAGACGTGCGACAAATGCTGTCACGCCCTGATTTTGATCACGTGGTTCCGATACGTCATAATTTCCCGGCTGAATTCCATACGAGTTGCATAAATTTGCAAACTCCTGACTTCCTACAAATCCAGCAAAAATTGCATTCACTGACATTCCATTATCAAGTTTGGTAACCCAGTCGTTATAACCGCCTTCATCCGGGTCACGGCCAAGCATTGCGTTGTAGCAGTCTGTGACAATTTCGCCGTTGGGCTTGGCCATGTTCTTATACTCATCGGACCAGAAAAATCCCTGTACAATGTCGACCGCAGCAGCCTGCCCTTTTTTGAGCCGCATTGTCCAATCTATCAAGCCGGCATCATCCGGCTCACGATTTAATACAACTCTGTACATTCTTGCTACAAACTCCATCGCAGGATCCGTATAACTACCATCACTGCTTGGGGTAATATTAGGCACAGGTTTTTTCGTATAATTATAATCCTCATAAACCAGAATGGAAATATTATCTGATTTTCCTTGTACAGAACAAGAAATTGTAACAGCACCCGCTTTTTTGCCAGTAACAACTCCATCATCAGCTACAGTTGCTATAGTTTCATCTGAGCTACTCCAGCGCAAAGAAACATTCCCTGTTGCATTCGATGGATAAATCGTCCCTCCTAGTGTTATCGTATCACCAACCGCTACACTACTATGGTAAGCATTGATATATACCCCACTCACCGGTATCTCAGGCACAGTCAATTCGTGTGAAATTGATTTCCCGCTACAACTTACGGATATTATTGTTGTTCCCGGTTTGATGGCTGTCACTAGCCCATCGCCGGATATTGTTGCAATACTCTCATTTGAACTCTTCCAAATAATAGCTCCATCGAAACTGTCCGGAACCTTACTTGCCTGAAACTGATAGGTTGCATTGGGCTGAAGTTCGCTAATTGTTCTTGTAAACACAAGACCTGTCAACTTTTGCGTAAAAGAGAGAGAATTATTGCCTACATCGAGCTCATAAAAGCACGGAACAGTCTCGTCTCCTGTTACCCCAGTTACGTACCAGATAACCTTTCCTGTACCATAGACCGGTTGGCAATCTGACAAATATCCGTTAAATGTTTCTATCCTAGAAATCGCATTACCATTTCCATCAAGCAAAACCGCCTGAAACTTACCGGTCGCTGCTCCATAATACCCATATCCAGACCTGTGATACAATCCCCACATAAGCACGAATCGGTTCGGCCCAGCATTCACCAGAATAGGATTTCCATTTGTTACATCACTGTCCTCTGCTAGATTCGTAAAAACGATCTCCCTAACACTTGAAGCATTAGTGTTGCCTAATCCCAACGTAAGTATGGAAATATTCCTTATCTTATTATTCTTAAAATTGTTGTCAAACTTAACTCTTGCAATTGCAGTTAGACTATTACTCTCCGAAACTTCAAATCCACCAATGGAAGTCCCAGTATAATTATCACCGACTGCTCCGGGGATATCCAACAAACTTACAGGTCCAGCACCTAAACTGTCACCACCGGCAACCGTTCCAAAATCCTGTAATTCGATAGAACGCGGATATGCATCACCATGATCTACTGCTAACACACGGTTTCCTGCAACTCGAATGAACTGGTTAAATGAATGCGAAGTATATCCCGCTGATGCCCCCACATATGAAACGCCATAGTAAGCATTTTTTGCAACCATATTAGCTGAATCAATTACAAATGTCAGATTGGCTTGATGATTCAGCCCATCTGAAGACTTGTACATTTGGTGGCAAGTGCGAACATACAGGCAATTTCCATACTCAGCAAAACTTGAGGATCCTGCTTTAAACGGTATACTCGTATTGATACCTTTAAAACTAACACTTCCTAAACGTTTCCATGACCAATCATACTTTACGATACGAATCACTTCTACATCGTTGGATTCCTTCAAATTCTCCTGTCCATACATCACATAATATGCATTATGGCCACTATAAAATCCTCCAAATATTGGCAATTCAAAAGGAATCGTCTTTGTCTTCCTCAATTCATAGTTCGAATCATAGGATTCAATCACTAAATCTTGACCAATAGCTTCCACACGAATGTACAGCCCATTGTAAAATGTTAAGTAAGAGTTTGGGACATTCGCTGTATTCCAGGTATATGAATGATTCCCCACATTACTGCTAGCTATGCCGTTAGCGCCTGCTGCCTCTGAGAAAAAAGAATAATCCAACGTCGCTATCATAAAAAATAAAGCTAATAACAACGCACGGTACTTCTTCCAGTCTTTTCGCAAATTCCACTTGCGCATCCTATCGTATTCCTCCTAAAAACTTATAATCCATATTGACTCATTATGTCATTAAACTCCTTGGAATAAGCAAATCCAGCTGCCACCCCATCCCGAGTGTTTTCGCCACAGTCTAATTGACCTACCCAATCAGCCAAACCGTCGTCATCATATTCACGCCCTAAATAGGTACGATACAAAACCTTCACATATTCTGTGTTGTTCAGATTCTTGTTCACAAATTCCTGAGAATCTAAGAATCCAGTTGTAGATACATAGAGTACATTCTCACGGCTTGGATTTGCATTAATCTGGCCCGTCCAGTCATTCAAACCATCAACATCATAACCACGGCCAAGCGCCTGAGTGTAAAGACGTGCAACAAATGCAGTCACTCCCTGATTTTGATCACGTGGTTCCAACACGTTATAACTTCCTGGCTGAATCCCATATGAGTTACAGAGATTTGCGAACTCCTGGCTTCCAACAAACCCGGCAAAAATTGCATGTACTGACATTCCATTATCTAGCCTACCAACCCAATCTCTATAGCCTGATTCATCAGGATTTCGATCAAGCATTGCTTTATAACAGTCTGTAACAATTTCACCATTTGTTTTTCCCTTGTTCAGATATTCGTTTGAACACATTATGCCCTGTATGATATCTACTGCTTTTGATTGACCTGTTTCCAAACGGTTGCTCCAATCTTGCAAACCAGCTTCCTCCGGGCTACGATTTAAAGCAACCTGATATATTCTAGTAACAAATGATTCTATTGAAGTTAGTGATTTCTCTGTTTTCTCATTTATACTTTCTGAATCATCTGTTGATGGTGATAATTGTGCACTTATATCTTGACTTGGATTTTTTACCACAATATCGCAAACTGCAAAATAGTCATCTAATGATGCTCGCACTAATCCTTTACCAGCAGCGACAGCCTTTATTTGTATCTGCTTTCCAACGGCCCCGCTAATATCCATAATGCCGACGCCATTATTCGCAATTTCTATTACCTGAGGATCATAGTTAAACCAATTCACTCGATAAGAATACGAACTTCCCATAAAATGATCTGCAGTAATGGTAACTGTTTCACCCACATTCAGTGTTATATTTTGCGGTGATAGAGTAATTCCATAATAGGTATTATTGTCTGTAGGGACTTCTCCCAAATTCACATCCCCAGATGTATTCGGGTTTTCATCAATTGAGACATACTTCTTCAGTTCATTCAAACAAGTCTGCGCTCTACTATTTTTATCCCAGTAATCAACAATAGTTCCATTTTCTAAAATAAAACATGTGGCATATGTGGTAGAAAAGGACATCGTTGTGGTCCATAAATAATCTGAAAGAGTATCATTTCCATTATATGCCCAGACGATACTGGACGAAGCCGCATACTGTGTTCGATAAGACTCAGTTTGCTCTTTCGTCAAATTGGTAGCTTCAACCGCAATTACTTGAATATCAGTATCATTTATCCATGTACTACGGGATAATTCACTAATTGTATAATTCGAATTCAGACACTGTCCATTTCCACGATAGAAAACCAACAGCTGCGTTTTCGATGCATAGGTTTGATTTGTTATCGTTCCTCCATCTAATGTCGGAAGTGAAAAAGAAGGGGCACTCATCCCACTATTACAAGATTGCTGTTTTAACGGTTCTTCTGCATATACATTCAATTCGTCAAATAAAAGAAATATGGTAAGGACTCCTACCAGCAAAATAGATATCCTATGAAAAAAACGACGACCCTTATAACACATTTTTTCCTCCTCATTTAATAATAGCCGCAGGTTTGCACTACCTACGGCTACTACACTTAATCATATGATTATTGTTTCTTTATAGTCCGTACTGTGCCATGATTCCGTTAAACTCCTGAGAATAGGCAAATCCGGCTGCCACGCCATCGCGGGTATTCTCACCACGATCAAGCTGACCAACCCAATCAGCCAATCCGTCGTCATCATATTCACGCCCTAAATAGGTGCGATACAATACCTTAACATACTCTGTATTATCCAGATTCTTATTCACAAATTCCTGGGAATCTAAGAATCCAGTTGTGGATACATAGAGTACATTCTCACGGCTTGGATTTGCATTAATCTGACCAGACCAATCATTCAAACCATCCACATCATAGCCTCGACCTAGAGCCTGTGTGTAAAGACGTGCGACAAAGGCTGTTACTCCCTGGTTCTGATCACGTGCTTCCGTTACGTTATAGGTTCCTGGTTGAATTCCATAAGAATCACACAAGTTACCAAATTCCTGACTTCCAACAAATCCTGCAAGGATTGCATTCACAGACATTCCATTATCTAGTCTGGTAACCCAGTCATTATAACCGCCTTCATCCGGTTCACGACCTAGCATTGCATTGTAGCAGTCTGTGACGATTTCGCCATTGGACTTGGCCATGTTCTTATACTCATCGGAATTGAAGAATCCAGATACAATATCTACAGCCTGCGCTTCTCCACTTTCCAAGCGATTGGTCCAGTCATCCAAACCAGCCTCATCCGGTGTACGACCCAGGACAACAGAGTACATGCGGGTAACGAATGCTTGGAGTTGCTCGTTGTCGGCCTGTGGTTCCACAGTTGAAGTATTATTTTCATTATTATCATCTACATCAGGCTCGTCATACTCTTCACTATCATCATCGTACGATTTCGGATCCGGTGCCGAAGTAGTATATATAAAATGATATTTTGCATTTCCACCGGCATTGAATACATCTTCCTGATAACAACCTTGCTCATTGCAATTATTAACAAGAATCACATATTCTCCAGCGTCCAAGTCTGCACTGATATCATATCCTTGTGTACCATTTCCACTTATATTACGATGCTCATCCCAGATGTTTGTATAACCTGTACCGTTTGCTCGAATACGTGCGCACACATTTGTATTGACATATCTTTGTCCGGATTCATCTACCCCAAAGATGTAGATACTATAGTAAAACTTATCAGTAAGCGCTGAACTTCCCAAATTGTCATATGTAAAGTGAACATTTACCTTTCTGTCTTCTGCCAAAGAAAGCTTAAACAGATCGTTATCCGTATAGGAATTAATATTACCTGAGTAACAGGCTCCTTCAACGACACGCTTTGCGTATTGCGTATTATAATTATTGCCAGCAATATCATTATTTTCTTCTTCCGTCACCGATGATGGGTTAAAAAGAATCGTAAATTTATATGGCATACCATTATCGTAATATGCATATCTTTTTGATCCTCGATATGCCGCCGTCCCGACAGCATCTTCGATATACGAGTCCACCTCAAGCCAATAAGTTCCTGCTTTCAGCCCCACTTCATCTGTTGTATAATTACTTAATTTACTTGAAACATCACCACCTATGTTATCAATACCCGGTAACCAAATATTCCGAACAACCGAATCATTATTATCCTGCTGTTTCAAATTAAATGATACCCAACCAGGCTCTGTCAAAGTAAATGAAAAACGTGTAGACTTTGTTTCACTCACCTCGGTATTCACTGTAATGGTTCTTTCATTGTCGATTGCTGCATTTTTTGCTTCTTGAAACAACACATTGCCACCCTCGTCCGCACGAACTGTGATTCTAGGCACGCTAATCATTGTTGCAACCATTGCCAGTGATAAAATCACGCAAAGCAATCGGTTTTTCTTCTGCTTTCGCATTTAACACTCCTCCTTCGTGTCCCCATTTTTTCTTGTTCTGACTTGTCATCAAGTCACAAGAAAATTCTAATACTTTCGTTTATTGATTTCAATATTTCGGAAATTAGTTTCACCATTACGGAAATGCAGTTTATTACACTAATTTCACAATATGTGAAGTGAGGTACATTATATGGTAAACATGGGAAACAAACTTAAAGCACTGCGACAGCAGAATAATTACACCCAAAAGCAAATAGCTGAACGCTTGGGTGTCGCTATTAGTGCTGTTTCTTCCTATGAATCCGGCATTCGCTATCCATCCTATGATTCTTTGGTTACCCTTGCTCGCATTTTTCATGTAAATGCGGATTATCTGCTGGGCCTTACCGCCCGAACTACCATCGACGTATCCGATTTGGACGAATCAGAAATACAGGCATTAGAATCTGTCGCAAATGCCCTTCGCAGTGCCAAAAGCAAAGGAAAATAGGCATAATCATGACCACCCGTAAAACGGGTGGTTTATATTTCGCACGCTTCGCGAGTTCAACAGGGTCACGCCCCCAAAGCGGCTACTTTTGTTGGATTTCCAACATAGTTTCAGCTTATCGCTCCGTTTTTGCACGCAGATTCTCATATATATGTACGGCGCGTGCAGGGCATTTTTCAAGCTACACGCAAATTTAAGCAAAGCATTCTAGTGCGTGCATACTTCATGAAACGTATGCACGCGAAATCACAGTTTTTTTCTGCTCACGTGTATTCATTATTGCTATCGAACACGCGGAATAAAATTATCTTTCTATCTGCGTGCTTTCCTTGCAAATAGAGTGCACGCGTAGGGAAAAATCTAATCATTCCGCGTGTAGGACATTTTTCAGACTACACGCGCCTCGGGTTTAATGACTGATTCGCGTGCAATAATGGCTCGAATAAGGCACGCGAAATTGTCATTTTGTAATTTCACATGCTTTTCGAGATTTCCCCTACATGTGAATCAGCCATTTTTATTTACCACATGCCCCCGCACGCACTCAAGCACTGAGCCGCTGCCTCAAATCTACTAGCAATCTACGTGCAGGGCCTGAATACACAACAAAAGCCCCGACATCTAATGTCAGGGCGTATTAAAACTAAGTTAATCAATTAGTGGCTTGCCACATACCCTTTCAGCGCACGTGCCAACTGGTCCGGACAAGATGTGCCACGTCCACGGCAATCAATGCCTTCGAGACGGGAGATGGCATCCTCCACCTTCATACCCTTTACAAGGGCCGCAACACCCTGGGTGTTACCGTCGCAACCACCAACAAAATGAACAGACTGAATGGTATCCCCATCCACTTCGAATTCAATGGCCTGAGAACAGGTTCCAAGTGTCTTATATACTTCCATAACTTAAACCTCCTTGGCTGCAGACTTCTCACGAATAATCCGCCGCACAATAATAATACATACAATACCGCAATACAGTGCGCCGGACAACCAAGCAATCGGGTCTGCAAAAGCTACCGCAGTAAAGGCAAATATCGGAACAAAAATCAGGGAAACAATAGCGCGAGCAATCAGCTCCATCACACCGGAGAAAATTGCCAGGTTAGAGTAACCCAATCCCTGAATGGCAAGTCTTGTAACATTGAGGATACCAAGACTCCACCAGAAGTAACTGGTACAACGCAGGTAGTAACCGGCAGCATCCAAAACCGCCACTTCCTTGGCCTCGATAAAAATCATGGACAAATCACGGCCGAAGAAGAATAGCACTGCACCGATGAATAAACCATAGGCAATACCAACATTGACACCCTTCTTGATGCCCTGGTCGATGCGCTTGTATTTGCCGGCACCATAGTTCTGGCTGGCAAAGGTAGAAACACCGGTAGCCAACGCATCAAATGGGCTCATTGCAAACTGCTTGATACGAGTGGACGCGGTAAAAGCAGAAACATAAACTGCACCCAGTCCATTGTTAGCAGCCTGAAGCATCATACTACCAATGGCAGTAATAGAAAACTGAAGTCCCATAGGTACACCAATGTAGAGCAAATTGCCAACCTTCTTGCCGTTCCAATGACGATCTTCCTTCTTCGGAATCAGCATGTCATATCGGAAGCGAATAAAAATCAAGCAAAGAATCGCACTAATACCCTGGGCAATAATGGTAGCAAGAGCAGCGCCCATACAACCCAGTCCTAATCCCATAATAAAGTACAAATCCAGAACAATATTAATCACTGTGGCAATCACTAAGAAAATAAACGGCATCTTGGAATCTCCCACCGCACGCAAAATGGAGGACAGGAAATTGTAGCCCAGGGTAAACGGCATTCCCAAAAACAGCACCAGGATGTAATCATATGCTCCTGCATAAATATCTTCCGGTGTGTGCAATAAATGTAGAATCTGATTGGTCAGCAAACTACAGCTAAGGGTCAGCACCACCATCAAACCAATGGTCAGCATACCACCGAGATAGATGTATCTACGCATGGATTCATAGTTCATGGCACCAAATCGCTGAGCCACCGGAATGGCAAATCCAGCCATGCAGCCGAAGCAAAAGCCAAGAATCAAAAACTGCACACTACTGGTGGCACCAACTGCCGCAAGGGCGTTGGCTCCCAGCACTCGTCCAACAATGGCCGCATCAATAATGTTGTAGGCCTGCTGGAACAGATTCCCAAGTAACAATGGAAATGCGAATTGTAAAATTAACTTGAGGGGACGACCCTCTACCATACTTTTTGCCATAGGCAAATCCTCAATATAAGAACAAAAATTAGATTGCTGCTAATGCCTGCTTTACATCATCAATCAAATCCTGTGCATCTTCCAAACCGCAAGAAAGACGAATCAATCCTGCCGGAATGCCTGCTGCAGCCAACTGCTCATCGCTCATCTGACGATGGGTAGAAGTTGCCGGATTCAAACAACAGGTTCTAGCATCAGCAACATGTGTCTCAATAGCAGCAAGCTTCAAGTTCTTCATGAACTTCTCTGCGGCTGCACGGCCACCCTTCAATTCGAAGGAAACAACACCGCATCCGCCGTTTGGTAAGTACTTCTGCGCACGTGCATAATACTTATCTGTTGGAAGTCCGGAGTAAGTAACCTTCTCTACCTGTGGGCAGGTGGTTAAGAACTCTGCTACCGCCTGGCCATTCTCGGCATGACGAGCCATACGAACATGCAAGGACTCTAATCCAAGATTCAAATAGAATGCGTTCTGCGGAGACTGGATGCTACCAAAATCACGCATCAACTGTGCTGTCGCCTTGGTAATGAAGGCACCTTCCTTGCCGAACTTCTTGGCATAAGTGATTCCATGGTAGGATTCATCCGGTGTGCACAGTCCCGGGAACTTGTCCGCATGTGCCATCCAGTCGAAGTTACCGGAATCAACGATTGCTCCACCAACTGCTGCGCCATGACCATCCATGTACTTGGTGGTGGAATGAGTTACGATATCAGCACCCCACTCAATCGGTCTACAATGAACCGGTGTAGGGAAGGTATTATCTACAATCAACGGAACACCGTGAGCGTGAGCTACCTTGGCAAAAAGTTCGATATCCAACACAGTCAGCGCCGGATTCGCAATGGTCTCACCAAACATTGCCTTGGTGTTGTCCTGGAATGCTGCATTCAGCTCTTCCTCTGTAGCATCCGGAGATACGAAGGTCACATCAATTCCCATCTTGCGCATGGTTACATCAATGAGGTTGAAGGTACCGCCATAAATGGAAGAAGATGCTACGATGTGGTCTCCATTCTCACAAATGTTAAACAATGCGAAGAAGTTGGCTGCCTGTCCGGAAGATGTAAGCATTGCTGCTGTACCACCCTCCAACTCAGCAATCTTGGCTGCTACATAGTCGTTGGTTGGGTTCTGCAAGCGGGTGTAAAAATATCCGCTAGCCTCTAAGTCAAAGAGCTTGCCCATGTCCTCACTTGTGTTGTATTTAAAAGTAGTGGACTGCACAATAGGAATCTGGCGCGGTTCGCCGTTGCCCGGTGTGTAGCCTCCCTGTACGCATTTCGTATTCAAACGATAGTCACTCATGTTTTCCTTTTCTCCTTTTACTATTCCTTATTTATGAAAAAACGCTCGAACTGCCTGCTCGTAGTCCGCTTCGCTTTTTGCCTTGATAATGTTGCGAATCAATCGATCTCGGCCGGAATAATTCTTCGACGCATAACCCCAAACTTCCTTCAGGCGGAACATGGCATCCTTGTGGTTGCCCAGTTCTGCTGCATAATCATCATAGAGACCCTGTAAGAACTGTTCCAACTCCATTTCAGACAATGCCGGTCCACCGGTAATCTCACGAATCAACGCCGGGTTCTGTATGAGGCCTCGGCCGATCATAATACGGTCCAAGCCCGGAAAGCGCTCCACAATACGCTGGTAGTCCTCCACGGTCACAATATCTCCGTTGTACACCACCGGACACTTGCTCTCTTCCATGGCATAAGCAAACATCTCAAGATTCACTTCGTTGCCATAGAAATCCTCTCGCACTCTTGGGTGCACCGTTAGTTCCATAATAGGGTATCGATTGTAAATTGCAAGTAGATTTTTGAACTCATTTGGGTCA
>JAILCW010000074.1 GCA_024690265.1 Lachnospiraceae bacterium
ACACGGACACCAACAGTTTTTCTGAGTTGCATCATCCGCTGGACAAGGATGCTCGCGATGCTTTGTGGTTCAACAAGAGTCTGTTGTCCCGCTTGCGCAACGCCAACTTGTCGCTGGAGGAGTTGAAGATTGCAGGAGTAGCTATGATTGGTTACGAGTATTATGAGGACCATCATTATGCCCTGATACAGACAGACCCTTGTGATCCGAATATTCTGGGTTTGATCAGTGATTTTTGTCTGGCGGTGGACAACATCGATGTAGTTATGGTTTACAACATCCAGAACAACGGCATCAAGTTCTCCATCCGCAGTTGCGCCAAAGATGCCCATGCCAATGAAGTGGCTGAGTACATCGCGCATGATATTGGTGGTGGCGGCGGTCATCTTGAAAAGGCCGGTGGTTTCCTTAATGCCATGCTCATTGCCAAGGCTTATCCACGTTGTGGGGAGCTGTCTGAGAACCAGCGGAAGCATTATTATACTGAGATATTGCGCCGGCGTATGGAAGCATATTTTGACGGCTATGATGTTATCGTTGCGGGGGAGGATCCGGTGGACCTTAGCTCCATGCAGATTTATGAAAAATTACCAATGGATTTGGGCTACATCGAGTCTACGGATATCGGTAAACCGGGGGAGATGATTCTCATTCGTACCTTAGAGGGCGATGTGGAGATGAGCTGTAGTGAAGATATGTGCATTATGATTGGTGTCAAGGGTGATATCTATCCGATGTTCAAGGAGAAGTTCGACGTTTCCTATGTCAAGGAGGATGGCCCATATGAGATTGGCAACCTCGAATATGCGCCGAAGGTTCACAACGCTGTGACGGGAGAAGTGATTGAGTTGTTGCCACACGCCAAGCGTTGCGTTTCCGCAGGTGGCGTGCGCATCTATGCCAAGAAGTTGGATCGGGTGACCAAGGTATTTACCAGCTGGGCACCGGACAACTACATGTACGCCACACCGGATGACTATCTGGCTGTCCGCTTAGATGACGAGGATGACGTGTACATTATTGATCAGGATATTTTCCCACGTAGCTACAAGTTGTGTGAGTAGTGCGACAGAAACACACTTGTTCAATTGTACTGACATCTATACACTGAATGTCAAAGTGTACAAAAAAACAGAAAAGTAATTTCTTGAATTTTGTTCACTTTTTTAGTTGCCAAGTTTACCGAAAACGTTTACACTAAACACTAGCTAAAGGATAAGAGTTTCCAAACTTTTATCGTTTATTGCTCATAGTTAATATCTCTTTTGTAAAAGGCGGTCGGTGCGAATATAGATTCGTATCGGTCGTTTTTTCATTTCAGAAATATTTCTTATAACATGTATCCTATAACTGAAGCATCACCTTAGCATGGAAATAGTTCCCGGTGATGGCTGTCTGAAAGATTCCGTCATTTCGATCAATAATCTCTTTTACAATCTTAAGTCCTAAGCCATGATTGGCAGAATCGGCCTTGGTGGTTTTCAAGGTAGGGTTTCCTGCTAGAACATCGGGATCTACCTTGTTGGCGATTTCACAGGTCAAGTAGCTTTTGACACATTCGATGGTGATGTGGATATCCGGATCCTTGGTCTGTAGGCATGCTTCAAATGCATTGTTAAACAGATTCAAGAAGATGGTACAGAACTCATCATCATTAATAGGGAGCTCCGCCGGCAGGAGAATTTCGGAATAGACCTTGATGCCATGCTTGCTGGCTTCGGCGATTTTGCGGTTTAGGATGTAATCAATCATGGTATTTCCGGTGGAGATGGCAGAAATCTGTTGCATTTTCTCACCGATGGTATTGTCCAGATAATCCTGAAGCTTATCGTATTTCTTTTCATTTAATAAGGTCTGAATGTAGAGATAATTGTTTTTCAGCTCGTGACGCTCCTTTTTGATGCGTTCCTCCAGCTCTAGAGAGTAGCGGTAGCGGAATACCTGAGCCTGGGTCTCCGTCAATGCCATGTCTAGCTTGCGTTGCTCCTCCGATGACTTCAGAAATGAAGTGAAGAAGTCGTAAAACATAGGAATCATTGGCATGATAATCAGTGCCAGAAGGGCTTCCCGGTACTTGCCCCAGAAGGGCATGTCAAAGAGTCCTGCCCAGTAGTACACCAGCAGGCTCACCGGAAGGTATAGCACCAGATAGAATCGTGGCTTGATATAGGAGTCCGATACATCGATGGTTAGGCGCACGAATAGTTGACCCAAGAGTATCAGCACCACCAGCAGAATGGCACAGGTGACAAGGTCCCAGGCTGCATACTCGGCAGGGTCCATCTGTGGCTCTATGGAATAGAGGGGAGAACAGACCATTTTGCCCAGCTCAATGATGGTGATGAAAAAGGAGATGAACACCGTCTTTATGAAAAAGCTGCCCTCCAAGCATACATATGAGAAAAGCAGCGCCAATGGTAGGGCAATAAAATAGAAATACCAATAGGGATGATTGTACTCTACAAATGGAAGCAAGTATGGAATGTATTTGACGATAAAAAACACACCGATGCTAAGTCCAAAGAACCGCGGGGTGTTAAAGGGCTTGCGGTACCGTGGGAACAGGGTGTGCAGAATATACATAAGTAATGTGAAATGAATTAATCCTTCTACTTCTGTGTTACGAAACAGCTGATATAGCATAATCTCTCCTTATGGCATGGAATAGGTGATGAACTGTTGCTTCAAATCGTCGCTGCTGCCACGACTGATGGGGAGCTCTTCGCCGTTGGTTAGGATGACGCCGGTTTTGGTAATACGGGAAATATAGGCCATATTCACCAGAAAACTGCGGTGGGTCTTGATAAAGTGGTGGGGTGCAAGCTCTCGCTCTAAGTCCATGAACTTGTAGCGGATGATCTCTTCCCGACCGGTGGTGACGATTCGACACTCCTTGCGCTGGGCCTCGGCATAGAGGATGGTGCGCAGGTCAATGGAAAGCATATCTCCTGAGGCGTCGGTGATGCGTAGTAACTTCGGGGCACGACGTCCCAATTCTGTGATGACAGCCTCCACCAAGGATGGGCACAGTTCCTTCAACTCGCTTTTACGTATAAAGCGGAAGGGCTGAACCTCGAAGGTCTGGAATACCAATTCTTCCTTATTAGAAATAAAAATCACCAATGCATCCGGCGCAATCTGGCGAATGCGACGACACAGGGTAATGCCATCCAATCCCGGCATCTCAATATCCAAAAACAACATATCATAATGAAAATGCTGTTCTAGCATGGACAAGAAGGCTTCACTATCCGTATAAAAATCAAATGCCACCGGAACATTCTTCTGGTTGAAGGTGTCGGATAGCAGTTTCTTGGTCGCCTCTAATATTTCTTTTTCATCATCTACAATGACTGCTTGATACATGTGTTTCTCCATATATTCATTATACATAGCAACGCTTAACCTCATCTTACATTTCGTTCCCTATTTTTGCAATTCGTACCAAAATCCGAGAAAAGGGATTCTACGTGCTAGAGTAGCATTATCAAAAAGGGAACCATTCTAAGGAGGAAGAGAGAATGAGCGTGAAGAAGTTCACAAGAATCTGGACAACTGTCATTGCTATCGTTGCAATCCTTGCAATCGCAGTGACGATTGTCTTAACCGGTCCACTCTATACCGTTATGAATATGTACTTCGGTAAGGGTGAAGCGATTATTAAGCAGAATGCTGCTGCAGCGTCTATGGACGGTAATTATTATGTAGCAGAGCATGCGGATGCGGACAGCCTGTTGGCAGCTAGCCAGGCCAAGGCTGAGGAAGTAGAGAGCGAAGGAATTGTTCTTTTGAAAAATGAGAACCAGACCCTTCCACTTGCTTCTAATGAGAGCAATGTTTCCATGTTTGGACGTACTTCTGTAGACCCAATCTACACAGGTGCAGGAAGTGCAGCAACCGAGAGCTCTCCGGTAGATTACAAGACCGCTATGGAGGATAATGGTTTTACGGTTAACAAGGATCTCTATGATTTCTATGCTAATCATCCGATTTCTACCAACGTTGTTAAGACCAAGATGATGACCGGTATGGGTGAGATGGACGTTGAGTATACCGGACGTGGTTTTATTTCTTCCATGGGTGCAGCTACATTTACCGGTGACGTTATCGCAGAAGTTCCGGTAGCTGATTATCCGGAAGAGTTGAAGGATAGCTTTGCAACTTATGGAGATGCAGCTATCGTATTCATCGGACGTGTTGGCGGTGAGGGATGTGACCTTCCAACCAGCATGGCTGACTTCGATGTAGCTGATCAGGATAAGGACAAGAGCTACTTAGAGTTAGACAGCCGTGAGCAGGATATGCTTGCTTACGTTAAGGCACAGAAGGATGCCGGCGTATTCAATAAGGTAGTGGTTGTATTGAATACAGCCAATGCGATGGAGCTTGGCTTCTTAAATGATGAAGCATACGGCATCGATGCAGCAATCTGGGTAGGTTGCGTTGGTGATCAGGGTGCTAATGCAGTTGCGAAGGTTTTGAACGGAACTGTGAATCCATCCGGTCGTACCGTAGATACCTTTGTATCTGATTTAACTGCTGATCCTACTTATGTTAACTTTGATGATACTTTCTATAGTAATGTAGATGGTTCTATCGGCGGATATGAGTCCGGTCGTTTCAACGAGTACGAAGAAGGTATCTATGTTGGATACAGATATTATGAGACCGCAGCAGCAGAGGCAGCAAACGGCAACTACGAAGGCTTTGATTATGATCAGGCGGTTGTTTATCCATTCGGTTATGGCCTTTCCTACACCACTTTTGACACCGCTTTTGACGGAGAGCCTACTTATAATGATGGCGTATATACCTTCAATGTTAAGGTAACCAATACCGGTGATGCAGCAGGCAAGGATGTTGTAGAGATCTATGCTGAGACTCCATACACCGGAGCTATTGAAAAGAGCAAGGTAGTTCTTGCCGGATTTGCTAAGACCAAGGAACTTGCAGCAGGTGAGAGCGAGACCGTTACCATTACAGTTAACGCAGAAGATCTTGCATCCTATGATTACAAGAACAACCAGGCTTATGTGATGGAAGCAGGAACCTACGGATTCTACTTGAGCGAGAATGCACATAGCTGGGCAACTATTGATACTGCTGATAACAGCAAGTATTTCTCCAATGAATTGGACGAGGCTGTATTCAACGGTGAGTTGAAGCGCTCCACAGATTTAGTTGCAGCAACCAACCAGTTTGATGATGTATCTGCTGAGTTCGTTGACGAGGCAACCGATGGCAAGCCGTTGAACTTTAGCCGTTCTGACTTTGCAGGAACCTATCCATCTGCTCCAACCGATGCTGATATGGCGGCAGAGGATTACATCAAGGAAGCACATGAGACTGTTTTCGACGAAGAAAGCGATGCTGAACTTGGCAACGTAGAAGGCAGCAAGGTATACGCTGCTGATATGCCAAAGACCAAGGCTGATAACGGTGTTGCCCTAATCAACCTTCGTGGCCTCGACTACAATGATTCCGATTGGGATTTGTTGTTAGACGAGTTAGACATGGAGGAAGTGAAAAACATGTTGGCAAATGCAGGCTACAACACTGCAGAACTTACCAAGCTTGGTAAGCCGGCAACCATCGATTATGACGGACCAATGGGATGGTCTACCTGGGTTTCTGCAAATGGTGGAGACGCTATCTGCATCGGATTCCCTGCTGAGGAAGTCCTTGCAGCAACCTGGAATGTTGATTTGGCCAACGAGATGGGACAGCTCATCGGTGAGCAGGGTCTCTACAACGGATTCAACGGCTGGTACGCTCCGGCTATGAATACACATCGTAATGCTTTTGCTGGACGTAACTACGAGTATTATTCGGAAGACGGCTTCTTGGCAGGTAAGATGGGGGCATCTGAGGTAAGTGGTGTCATGAAGTATGGTTCTTACTGTTACCTGAAGCACTTCGCATTGAACGACAAGGAAGATGGACGTAACGGTATTGCTACCTGGGCCAATGAGCAGGCAATCCGTGAGATCTACTTAAGACCTTTCGAAATTACCGTTAAGGAAGCTAAGGCTGACGTGAACTACTATGATGCGGATGGCAACTTGCAGACCAAGACCATTGGTGCAACTACTGCAATCATGAGTTCTTACAACCGTATCGGTAATACCTGGTCCGGTGCCCGTTATGGACTGATGACCAACATCCTTCGTAATGAGTGGGGATTCCACGGTGCAGTCATCTCTGATTACTTCGGTGGTTCCGCATACATGGATCCGGACTCCGGTGTTCGTGCAGGTAACGACCTGATGTTGAATACCTTCGCAGACGGAAGTCTTACTGATACTTCTTCTGCAACCGGTGTTGCAGCCATGAGAAATGCAGCACACAACGTACTTTACATGGTAGCAAATTCTAACGCAATGCAGGGTATTGTTCCTGGATCTAGCGTAAGCTATTCACTCGCTACCTGGCAGAAATTATTAATTCTCGGTGATGTTATTGCAGCTCTTATCGTTGTTTTAGGAATAACCCTCATTGTTCGCAAGCGTAAGACTGTTTAACATAATCTCTTCCAAGGAGGCCTATCGGAGACGGTAGGCCTTCTTTTTATGTCTATAATCCCCGCAAACCGCGTAAAATAGGCACTTTCTGGCAATTTGCTTCTGTGTGACCGACATGTGACCGTTTGTTGTTATAGTGTGTATCGTAGTGAGAGTAACAGGTTTTCCTGTCGTCATAGATGGATGTTGTTCGAATGAAGGAGGATTCGTATGAAATCTATTAAGAATCTGAAGCGAGGAGCCGCAATTCTGTTATGTGCAGCAATGTTATTAGGGGATAGTACCATGCTGTATGCAACAGAACTCAGTGAAAGTGCAGTTGCAGGAAACGTTATTGTTGAAGCAACCGCAGACGAGCTGGATGCAGAGCAGGAAGTAGCACCGGAAGTAGAAGCTGTTGAGCCTGAGACTGCACCGGAGGCTGAGGCTATTGAAGCAGGTGCGGAAGTAGTTGCAGAAGTAGCAGCTGAGTCTGAGCCTGTGGTAGAAGAAGCTGCACCGGAAGCTGAAGCAGTTGCTGCAGAAGCTGAGCCGGAAGCTGACGCAGTTGTTGCAGAAACTGAGCCGGAAGCTGACGCTGATGCAGAAGAAGTAGCTGAGGATGAAAATGCCACAGAGGAAGCTTCCGATGCAGAAGTAGCAGAAGGCGAAGATGCAGAAGCTGCAGAAAACGATGATGCTGAAGTCGAAGCAGAAGAAGAGAAAGAGGAAGAGGAGAAGGTTGAGCTTCCTACATCTTTTGAAGCATCTGTTGACGATGCAACTGTAACGGTCATCGTTGAGGAAGGCACATTCAGTGAGCCGGTAACTCTTCAGGTTTCCAAGATAGAGATTACAGATGAGATCCAGGCAAAGTTGGATGAGCAGGCAATCGCAGAGAAAAAGTCCATCGAAAGCGTAACGGCATATGATATCTCCTTTATTAATGAAGCCGGCGCAGAAGTAGAACCAGCGAAGCAGGTACAGGTATCCATCGCAACATCGGAAGTGAATACCGGTGATGATGCCAGCGTTTATCATGTGGACGAAGCTACATCTTCATTGGAAGACATGAATGCTTCTACAGTTGAAAATGGTGATGTGGTATTTGATACAACTCACTTCTCCATGTATGTCATTGTCAATGGGAAGCAGGGACCGGTTCAGGTAAAAATCCATCATCTTGCTCAGGCTTCTGATGGTAGTTATTACGACATTTTCCGTATGGATGATAAGCTTATGGAAATTGGCGGGCAGATTAATAACTACAATAAGGCTGACGAAGACAGTTGGCATATTGATGGAATATATAAGACGAGAAACGGAAATTATTTATCTGATTCATTAAGTGATGCGGAAAAAGAATCGTTAACTGTTGTAAGTGACACCGAATTATTCGTTATTTATGGATCGGAAAGCAATCCGGATTTTAAGGGTGATGTAACGTTCTGGGATTATCAGGCGAATCCAAAGGGAACGGAGACAAAGAAGTATACCACTTACCGATATAAAGTTGATTTAAGACACGCAAGTTATCATCCACAGAAGGATAAGGGGATTGAGGAGAATAAGTATTTCTTTTCAAAAGAGCAGTATAGCAAAGGTGAAATAATCTATCTCAATCATAATTACGAATACCAAGGTCGTGATGGCAAGCTATATTTAGAAGTAAAAAGTGTAGAAACATGGGAAGAAACAGATCGTGATACTCTTCAGAATAGAGTTAATAAGCGTAGTAAAAAAATAGATACAAAATACTTAAGTAGCCCAAAATATTACAACGATGTTATTAACGAAATCGTAACTGGTAATACAGGTCCTGTTGAGAGCGTTAATATTCTTGATAATTATAGTAAACAACCTGGCTACGATGCCAACCGTGCGTACTTAACTGTTGGTAAGACAGATAACTCTGGCCAGAACGACGATAATAACAAACACAATGGAATGTATAACGGTTCGGATATCAATCAGTTTGCTGGTGAAGGACATGGTTCCGACCGGTTGAAGAAGAACATTGTGGATCGACTGGAAGGTGAGAATTACGCTAACGTAATTTTCAATGTTAATGATCCTGGTGTATTTACAAAGGATGAATCTGTTGGCAAACAATTATATGAAGACTATCAATTAGTATTCAACAAAACTGGTGATACCTATGAATTGCAAAAGGTTGTTGACGGTAATGGTGATTGGGCTGCAAATGCAGGTAAATTGTTTTTCCCAATGGATGGTGTCGTTAATGACTTGGGTGATGACAGGGGAAATGACAAAGATAAAATTGAAAACAGTGGAGTAATGCATAATGACTTCTTTGGAATGCGTTATGACGTTACTTTCCAAATTGGAGATTACTATGGACCGTTGGACTACACCTTTAAGGGCGATGATGACCTTTGGGTATTCATTGATGGAACATTAGTAAGTGACCTTGACTTAGGTGGAATTCACCAGTGGGTAGAAGGCAAGGCTGATTTGTGGAAGTACATTGATGGTGACAAGGATAATTGTGATCGAACAGCAACACACACCTTGACTGTTTTGTATATGGAGCGTGGTGGTGTCGATTCGAACTGTAACATGAAATTCACTATTCCACATGCCGGATTCATTAACTATTCAACGCCGAAGGGAGACTTTATTTTCCAAAAGACTGATGAAGATGGCAATGCACTTTCTGGAGCAGTTTTTGAATTAACAGGCCAAAATGGATTAGTTCGTGAAGCAACATCCAATGATAATGGAGTGGTTAGCTTTAATGGATTGTATGTTGGTAAATACGTATTGTCCGAGAAAGATGCTCCGAAAGGATATGAGAAGTCTAACGATACATGGAAGGTAAAGGTTGTAGCAAACAGCGATAACGAAACTGCTACTGCGACAGTATATGACGCAGATGAAACACCAGTTTCTGACTTTTCAGTGAAAAATTTGAAGGAAGAAGTACCAGTTACTCCTACTTTCAATAAGGATAAGAGAGTATCTACGGATGATGAACAATATAAAAAACGTGAATATGTAATTACTCTTACGGCACAGTCAACAACGGCAAAACCAATCAATAAGAAAAGTGCTGTTGATATTATGCTCTTATTAGATACTTCAGGTTCGATGGCATGGGCGTCTGAATATAAGTATGAATATGTCGCAGATGACACGTATACAGATGGAGACGAATTATCAAACTATACAGATTACTATGTAAAAGTTGAGGATAATTATTATCCACTTACAAAGGAATATAGCGAAGAACATTGGGGCTGGTACTATTTTGTTCCATATCCATATTACACATATTCCTATGCTTATAATTTAGGAAATGAAGAACGTTTATTAAAGAATAATGATTTGTTATATATCCTGAAGAAAGAAGCGGGACAGTCACGAGTTGATGCGTTAAAGGAATCGGTGAAGGTATTCCTAGACACAGTATCGAAGGAGTCTCCGGAAAGTAAGATTGGTATTGTTGGCTTTTCGTCATCTAAAAGCAGCAATCCTATGACTAAGATGTATGATTTGCAACCTATTACGTCAGATCCGAAGGACGCGAAGGATAGTTTGGACAAGATAGTTGCAGTAGGTGGTACTTCTCCAGATATCGCAATGGAGGAGGCAGTTAGTCAGTTTAATGCTGCGGGAGATAATAATAAAAAGATTGTTATCTTGTTTACAGATGGTGAACCGACTGGAAACATAAAGTTTAATGAGGGTGATACAGAAAGCCAGGCCAATATAGCTAATTGGGAGTCAAAAGGAGCGACTGAATCATGGCGAAAGACTCTAGATACAAACGGTGTAACCATTTATACGGTAGGATTTGCGCTAAGAGATAATGCAAAGGACTGGTTAGAGAATACAATTGCAACGAAACCAGATTATGCTTTAACTGCAGATACACAGGAACGTTTGACTGAGATTTTTGGTCAGTTATCGACACAGATAATGCAAAGTCAGGATATTGCTGGCGCTACAATTACAGATGTTCTTGACCCTCGATTTGAATTAACAAAGGAGGGACGTAAGGCGTTAATTGATGATGGTGCCACTATTTCAGAAGACGGAATGACAATCACTTGGACCGGACAGACAATCCCATATGATTATGCATGGACCAAGACGATTGCCATCAAGGCAAAGGATGCCTTCTTAGGTGGCAACCTGATTCCTACCAATGCAGCAGGTTCTGGAATTACGGTAAATAATGAGTACATTGAGTTCCCACACCCGACAGTAAATGTTAAGTTGCTTGATTTAGAGGGAACGCCTTGGTCAGAAACCGTATTCTTGGGTGAGAATATTTATTCTGATTCATTCACACAGGATTTGATTGATCATATTAGTGGATTGAATCTGAAGAACTTAACTTTTGATGAGCATGATAAGTGCGAAGTAACCTATGAATATGCTGGTGATGCTTTTGGAACAATCAAGTTAGAGCGCAAGAAAGAGGGTGAGGGTAGCTCCTGGTCAAGTAAAGATCATGTAGCGAAATATATCGGAAGCCCTGCAGAGCGCTACACCTTAGAGGTTTCCTATGAACCTTATTCCGTTGAAAAGCGTGGTGAGATGAATCCAAAGCTTAAGGAAATGGCGTTGCCGGAAGGCGCAGAGGTTACAGAAGCAGCAAATGCAACAGCAGTTCACACCGTGAATGTCATCGCAGGAACCATTCGTGTAACCAAGCAGATTAATAAGAAGAAGGACTTCAAGGAGTCCTACGGTGATCCGGTATTTACCTTCAAGATTGCGAATGGTACGGATACCTACTACAAGACGGTACGCTTCAACCGAGAGGTTATCGATAAGGCAGAGAAGGATATCGTAACACTCAGTGCTGATATCGTTGGCTTGCCGGCAGGTAAATATACCATCGAAGAACTTCCAACCATGGGCTTTGAGTTCGTAGAACTGACCCTTGGATTGGATGGTGCAGACCCTACTAAGGTAGACGGCACGGTAGCAAGTTTCACCTTTGGTAGCAAGGCAAACAAGGCAAACAAGGATGCTAACGCAACCTTTACCAATACCATGAAGCATTCTAAGCATGATACCGACACCGATGTAGTCAAGAACCATTTCTCAATCAAGAATGGTACAAACGGTGAAAAAGAGAAAGAGATAACGAAGTATCCTACCGCGGATAATGACGAGTCTCAAGATGTTGGAACCTATACATCATTAACGAATAACTAAGGAGGAGGTCAAGAATGAAGCGTTTATTCAAAAATAAAAAAATCATTATTTCCTTGGCAGCCTTCGCCGTTGCAGCAATTGGGCTGGTCAGCACCTATGCGGTGCTGACCGCCCAGACCAATCCGGTGGTGAATACCTTTTCCCCGGAAGTGGTGGAGACCGTGATAGAGGAAGACCTAGACGAAACAACTCTTGGTAAAGATGTCACAATTAGAAATATAGGTCCATCGGATGCTTTTGTTCGAGCAAGGGTAACCATTTCTCCGGAAGGAGTAGCAAATCCCACAGGAATAGAAGACGATTGGCAATATGAAGATGGATGGTATTACTACAGAGTGGCACTTCGTGGAACGGATACCGATAGTTCGGCAAGCGATGTTACCAGTTCCTTGATGAAGCAAGTAAAATTGACAGACGCCGATTTCGAGGGAGACTTTGATGTCACTGTTTATCAGGAAGCAGTAGGAACAGGGGGCATCAAGGCTGGTAATAAAGCTACTGTGAAGCAGATCCAGAAGTTATTCAATGCAATCAATCAAACGACAGAGGAATGACGGATTATGTTTAAGAAAATATGTAGCATTTTATCAACCATCATAATGATTCTCTTAGTTGCGATAGCAGGTCTCATGTTTGTCCCACGTGTGTTGGGATGCCAGGAGTTTGCAGTACTAAGCGGAAGTATGGTGCCGGCCATTCCGGTAGGTGCCCTGGTGGTGGACAAGAAACCGGACACAGCAAGTCTGGAAGTAGGGGATATCGTTACGTATCAGATATCAGAAGACACATTGGTAACACACCGTGTTACCGCAATTGATGAAACGGCCAAGACCGTCACTACCAAAGGTGATGCCAACAACGTGGAAGATGGAGCTCCGGTTCCTTTCAGTAACATTGTTGGGGTATATGCCTTCCATGTACCTTACCTTGGATACATTTCCATCTATGGCAAAACACCTTTGGGAATTGCAGGAATCTGTGGCGTTCTGATTGTCATCATCTTATTAAATTTCTTACCGGATGCACTCAGTTCTGATGATCAAGGGGCAGAACACAAGCTTTCGGAAGAAAAGTAACCAAATTGTTTCTGTATGACCGACATGTGACCGATGGGTGATATGCTTGGGTCAGTAAGATAAAGAAAACCTTTTACAAGGGGAAATATGAGTTTATTAAAAGGAGAGTAAAAAATGAAGAACACAAAGTTAGTAGCAACACTTGGCGCAGTAGCATTGGTAGCAGCAGTTGGATTGGGAAGCACATTGGCTTACTTATCCGATACAGCAGGCCCTGTAACCAATACCTTTACATTTGGTAATGTTAGCTTTGATAAGTTGAAAGGTGGTTTAAGAGAGTCTGAAGTTGCTCGTGATGAGGATGAAACGGCTGATACTTATGGTCAGTACATCGATGTTGATAATAAAACCAATGAAGATGGCAATACAGTTGAGGAATGGACCATTACTGATACTCAGGGGTACACCGATTTGTATCCGGGTGAGACAGTATTCAAGGATCCTACCGTATTCTTGGCTGATGATTCTAATGATGCCTGGGTTTATGCAAAGGTTGTTTATGATAAGGATCAGTACACCATCAATTACAGCTCTAATTGGGTAGTAATTGATGATTTGTCCACAGACGATTATGACTTTGTCGCTAAGACGGATGCTGTTATGGAAGGCGGAGACCATTCTACTATCTTCTCCTCTGTGACTGTTTCTGATGCTGAAGATATTCTTGATGAAGATTTATCTGATATCGTGATTTCTGCAGCAGCTGTCCAGGCATTAGGATTTGCTGATTCCGCAGCAGCAGAGGAAGTAGCTGATGGATTGTTAAATCCTCAGGACTAATCTGATTTGGGAGGTAGTAATCTATGAACAAGAAAGCATTAATTACAACTGCTTCTGCACTTGCATTGGTTGCAATCGTTGGTGTTGGTTCCACTTTGGCATATTTCACTGACAAGGATGCAGAGCAGAATACCGTTAAATTTGGTAAGGTTGATATTGAGTTAACAGAACCGGATTTCCCTGAAGATAAGGAAATTACGGATGTATTACCTGGTGATACAATTGACAAGAATCCGACCATTACCGTAAAGGGAGATTCCGCTGCAGCTTACATAAGAGCAAAGATTGAGTTTTCCAATCTTCCGGAAAGTGAGGATGAGGACTACAGTTATGAGGATGCTTTGGAACGTTCCCTGTTAATCACTGTGGGAAAGACTGAGGATGGTTTAAAGCAATACACCCAATTGGTTGAGTCGGAGGACTGGATTAAGGGTGAAGATGGATATTATTACTATCAGCACGTTGTAACTCCAGAGAATGGTGTGGATGAGAGCCGAGTTCTTTTTGACACGGTACGTATTCCTACCGAGTGGAAGAATGAGTTTGCTAAGCGTTCCATCGGTATCGATGTAAGTGCAGAGGCAATTCAGGCACAGAACTTTGATTTTAGCCTTGTTACAAATGATGATCAGCAGATTGTTGGTTGGGATATCGGTGCAGATGAAATCGAAGAGTATGTACCTGCAACGGTTGATGAGGAAGAGGAAGAGCCAGCACCTGAACCAATTGGTTAATGTTTGTTAAACGAAATTCGTTATTTGGAGGAGATGAACCGTGAAGCGTAATTTAATTATAACTGGAGCTGGAGCACTGGTAGTTGCAGTTGCACTCATCGGTGGAACGATGGCAGCTAATAACGCGCAAACAGCCGAAGCCGCTCAGGCAGAGATCTCCGTGAACGGTTTGCAGGGAGGAATTGAGGTCACATCAACGGATCCGATTTTTGACGGAGCGAGTGGCATCAATGCAACGCCGGGCGGCGACTATAAGATCGAACGCTGTGTGCGTAACTCTGGTGGCAAGCTGGACTATGATGCATACTTCAAGGCGGTCATCTACAAGAGTTGGCTGGATAGCAATGGGGAGTATATCGATATTGCTGAAACTGATATTGCAGAAGATCGCCTCTATACAAACGGGCAGAAGTACGATGAAGTGGAAGTAGGGGATGTTGTCAATGGTTGGCTGGTTTCCTATGTGGATGATGAAGAGATTGATCTTTTCTATACCCAGCCGGTGCCGGTTGGCGCAGCTTCCACCAACTTCCTGGAAGGCATTTCTTTTGCTGAGAATCTGGATAACCGTTACTGCGGTGCTTCCTATGATTTGCAGTTTGAGATTACTGCCGTTCAGGCAAATCATGGTACTGATGCTTTTGCTTCCGCACTGGGCTTATATCCGATTATGGGCGCCGATGGCAAAACAATCGTTGCTGTCAGCGAGGATAAGCCGGTGCAGGCAGAGTAGGATTATCGATTGTAGGAATACATAAGGAGATACAAGGATGAAGAAGAAAGCATTGCTGGTGGCTGCAGTAACTGCTGCAGCAGTAGCGCTGAGCTTCGGAATAACTGCACAGGCTGCCGAGAAATCAGATCTTACCGTTGCTTACACTCCTAGTGAGACCATGGAGTATACCGCCGGAGATTTGACGGGTGTTTTTGCCGGCATGGCACCGGGAGACACGAAGACAGCTACCATTGAAATTCAAAATAATAGTGGGCATGCGGCCAACATCTCTATCTCCCAGGAGACAGTGAAGGCCCTTGAGGATGCTTCCGATGCTTCCGGTGGAGCGTATACCTACGATTTGACCTATGTTGATGCCAATGGTGAGACTGTTTCTCTTATGAAGGCTGTAGCAGGAGGCTACTCCGGAGACACAGCTAGTACCGCAGGCCTGAAGGACATTCAGGAGCTGCAGGACTACACCATGATTTCCCGTTTAGAGAGCGGTGACAAGACTTATGTCTATCTGACTCTTGGTATGGATGGTGAAGGTATTAAGAACGATTACGTAGGTACCTCCGGTGAGATAGATCTGAAGTTCATGGCTAGTTACGTGGACTCGGATACCGGCAAAATCGTGTACACGCAGACGACGGAGGAACGCAAGGGTCAGACCCGTTACGTTGACCGTGTTGTTGAGACACTGATTCCGGTTGCTACCGGTGATAACTCCATGGTATTCGTTGGATTAGTTATTATGGGTATTGGTGTGATTTGCATCATCTTAGGTGCAAGAAAGCAGAGAAAGGCAGGAGATGAAGCATGAAAAAAATAGTTGCTATGATTTCTGGCTCCCTCCTGGCATTGCTTCTTGTTTTTGGAATGACCCCAATGCAGGCTAAGGCTGCGGAGAAAACATATACCGTAACCTTCCGCTGTGGCAATGTAGGTGAGTTCCAACCGGATGCAGTCAACATAGACGGAGCGAAGTCTACATCTTCCTATATTAAGGTGGATGTAAAGCGCGGTGAGACGCTTGCAAGTATTTTTGAAAGCGATTCCGCAATGAACACGTTCTTTAGTAACCAGAATGTCTTGAAGACAGAAAGTGTAGAAGGTGGTACCTATCGTACACTTCCAATCGAAGGATTTTCGGTTACCGACGAAATTACCCGCAATCAGGATGTGGTAATGAGTTACTGCCGTGTTGTTAATCCGGCACGTTACGTAATTTCCTATGTCAACGGTGCAAATGGTGCCTTTGTTGCTTCGCCGGTTTATGGACTGGGTGATGCAGACGAAGTTATCACTGCAGAGCCGTTAACCATCGCTGGATTCCATACCACTGGAACCAAGCAGGAAGTTACCTTGAAGGAAGGCAAGACAGCCCTCATTACTTTCGTTTATTCCCAGGATGAGAGCGTTGTATACTCTACGGAAGTCATCTACACCGATGGTGACGTGGTTTACAATGATCTGGTAACCTACATCGGACAGACCTATACGGTAGCCGGTGGTGGAGCCGGAGCTGATGCAGGTGCAGGTGCAGGGGATGCCGGCGATCAGTTAGTAGCCATTGAGGATACTGAGACACCGCTTGCTAACACCACATTAGACGATAACAACCTAGTTGAAATCGAAGATACCGAGACACCGCTGGCAAATACCACATTGGGCAACAGCATTCGTGCAGCCCTGATTGCAGCAGTGGTTTTGATGGCAACGATCGGTAGTATCATTATTGTTAAGAAAGCTCGGAAAAAAGCATAACACACATTTTCGGACTTACTTGTAATAAGAAGGAAAGACAGACTTTACGTCTGTCTTTTCTTATATATAATGAAGATATGATGAAAAGAAACGTAGGAATAATAACAATTGGATTAGTTGTGGTAGCTGTGGGAATCGGCGTGGTCGGTTATCAGGTGTGGCAGGATGCCCATGCCAAGGCTACCTATCATGAGATTAGCACCAGCTTTGTGGTGGAGGCACCCGAGGAAGCGTCAGATCAGCCTTGGTATGAGGCCTGTGAGGTGGATTTTGCCGGCTTGCAGGAAGTGAATCCGGACGTGGTAGGATGGATTTATATAGAAGGGAATGACACCATTTCCTATCCGATTCTTCAGGGTGACAGCGACGAGACCTATTTGCATACCAACCTCTATGGGGAGCAATTGAAATCCGGCAGTATCTTTTTGGAATCCGGCAATCAGGCGGACTTTTCGGATATGTATACCTTGATTTACGGCCACAATATGCGAGATGGCAGTATGTTTGGCTCCCTGAAGCATTACCGGGATGAAGAGGTGCTAGAGCGCAGTCCTTATATCACCATTGTGACTCCGGAGTGTGCCTATCGCTATGAGATTTTTGGATTTGAGGATGTGGCAGAGGATGACCGTGTCTATACCGTTGGATTTGGGGCGGACGATACCTATGGAGAATTTTTAGACTATTTGTATTCCAAGTCTGAGGTCAAGACGGATGTGGTGGCAACCAAGGAAGACCGCGTAATTACGCTATCTACCTGCTCTTCTTCTGGACGTCGCTTTGTGGTTCATGGGGTGCTTGTGGATACGCACTCGGCTACTTAGTGAAAAAACTTTAGCTTATTTTTTGACGTTTATGCCACTTATCTGACGATTATGCCATTTCTCTTGTCTTTTTCTGTAAAAGAACGTATCATCATAATTGCGTGAGGAAACGCGATGATGTAATTGTTTTCATGGGGATTCAGGAGAGGGGATATCGATGGGACAGGGAAGCATCTATATTAAGGCATTTGGTGAGTTCGCTATAACCACCGCAGAGGGGAAACTAATAACCGAAGATGAGATTCGATCTGCTGCAATGACCAAGCTGTTATTGTATCTTTTCTTACATCGAGACCGTTTAATCAGCAAGGACGAATTAATAGAGAACCTATGGCATGAAGAGGAAGTTGCCAACCCGGCAGGTGCGTTGAAGAACATGACCTATCGTGTGCGCAATTTCTTGAAGCAGCATTTGGGTGATGAGGAGTATATTTTAAGTGTCCGCGGTGCTTACACTTGGAATCATGATATTCCGGTGCTAATGGACTGCGAGGAGTTTGATACTTGCTACGACACCATTATGAATGCGGAGCTTGCGACCCAGGAGAGAGTAATTGCCGGCGAGCTGATTCTTCGAATGTACCATGGAGCTTTTGGTGACAAGATACGGGACTCCATTTGGGTGACGAATATTTCTACCTATTACCACACTCGCTTTATTACCGCCGTTTCTCAGCTCCTTGAGCTATATCATGAACAGAAGCGCTATGAGGACATCATTGCTATTGCTAATCAAGGATTGCATTATGATGCGACCAACGAAGCGCTGTACTGTATTTTGATTGATGCTTTGATTGCTACCAACCAGTGCCAGGTGGCAGAAGAAGTATATGAAGGTGCCAACAAGCTGTTTTCCGAGGAGCTTGGTATTCACAACTCTGAGATGTTGACCAAGGTCCATGAGCGCATATTGAAGATGTGCAAGGGCACCAAGTGTGAGACCATCACCGATGTTTGCCACGACATCGAGGAGGAGGAAGTGGACGGTGCATTTTCCTGCGGATACCTGGTATTCCGTGAGATTTGCCGATTGGAAGCGCGCAAGATGGCTCGTTCCGGATCCGAAGGATATGTGATTTTACTTTCAATGGATCACGACAAGATTCGCTGTGGAATGAATCTTAGCAAGACGGAGGATTTTCTTCTTAATAAATGTATGCGTCGGTTTGATGGAATCTTAGAGGATTCCCTTCGTGTGGGGGATGTAGTTTCTCGCTACAATGAGAATCAATACATCGCATTGTTGACGTCGTGCTCTTATGAGTCATCGAGGCAGGTGGCCGAGCGTGTTATCAGCCAATTTGATCAGTTCAATCCGTACAAGGACTTCAAATTGAGCTATAGTATCGAAGAACTATCCAATGACATTCACTGGAATAACAAAGATAAAGTAGAGAGTGCCAGCTAGGCACTCTCTTTTTGACGTTCATGCCAGATATTTGATGTTTATGCCAAATGCTACGCGAATTTGTATAAATATAGACAAAATTCAAGAACCGCAAAGATATGTACGAAATTTTTACGAAACTTGTGGCTTTAGTGTGTCCATTTTTTTTTTAATATTTAGGTAGAAGATAACATGCCGACGGAGTTTTTGTGGTTAGGAGGAAGTTGTATGAGAAAGAATTGGAAACGACTTTTAGCCTTATTCTTAGCTACGGCAATGATCGTTGCAAGTGGTGTTTTTACCACCTATACACCATTCCGCGCAACGGATTCGGATGCCTATGTTGAGAATTTGGACGAAGTCACCGAAACAGTGGAGCTGGCCGGTGACGAAGCGTCCGAAGACGGTGTACTTGTGGAGGACACAGTAGCCGTAGAGGACGAGTCTGCCCCGGCGGAAGAAGTAGTAGAGGAATCTGTAGAGGAGACCCCTTCAGAAGAATCATCGGAAGAGGAAGTTGCTGATGCAGAGGAGTCAGAGGAAAAGGCTCCGGAAGCAACGGAAGCAGAAGATGAAAAAGAAGAGGTAGATGAGGCCGAAGAAATCGAAGCAGAGGCTGAAGAGGTGGAAAATGAAGCCGAAGCTGAAGAGGCGGAAAATGAAGCCGAAGCTGAAGAGGTGGAAAATGAAGCTGAAGCTGAAGTGGCCGAAGAAAATGCTGAGGTTGAGGAAGAGGAGTTGGAGGAAGAGGAAGAAGAAATTCCTTATCCGGCTGTTTCCTTTGACCGAACCACAGCAAGTGGCGTTAAGGTTTATATCAATGCCCCGGAAGGTGCGTTCCCTGAGGGCACTACTGTATACGTTAGTGATGTAATCGATGAGGGCACCATCGAGAAAATCGAAGGCACCGTAGATGAGGATAAGGTTGCTGCCAGCGTTGTAGCAGTTGATATCGTATTCCGCGATGTAAATGGCAATGAGATTGAACCGGAAACAGCAATCGCAGTTAGTATCATTCCTGCATCTGCTATGGCAGGTGAGGATTTCTCCGTAGTGCATGTGGAAGATAACGGAACAGCAACTACCGTAGAGGACCAGGGAGCATCTAATACCGGTGCGTCCTTTGAGTCGGATTCCTTTACCATTTATGCGGTAGTAGGTTCTGAGGGTAATCAGCAGCAAGTCGAGGAGCGTTACACTATCAATGTGGGCGATACCTTGAATCTGATTTCCAATATAACGAATGGGAGATCGGATTGGAGCGTAAGCAATTCTTCTAAAGCAGAAATCGTTAGTGGAACAAGCAACAAGACATCTGCTACGGTAAAAGCCAAGGAAGCCGGAGAAGTTACAGTTTCTCATAAACTTAGTTCGAACAAGTACGAATATTACTACATTACCATTCGTCCGACGATTATTACCTATACGGATTGGGAAGTGGGCGATGAGAGTGAAGCAATGGAGCGTGACTACGATCAGTCTTACGTATCTGACAATACGGATGTAGTAACCGTTGAGAATTATTCTTCCGGCGGTTTTCTAGGCTGGGGCAGATCTTATTATTCAGTGCTCCATATCGTAGGACCTGGCGAGGCCAATGTTAGCTTTGTGGACAGCGACGGAACTGTTCTTGAAATCTATCATTTTATCGTATCTGGTGTTCGCACCATTACTGCATCCTTTGATGCCAATGGTGGTAGTGGAAGTATTGAAGCAATCAGCTTGGAGATTGGCGAAGGTGCCACCGAAGCTTCCTTTAGAATGCCTGGCGGTAGCGCTTATACCCGCAATGGATATGAGTTCTTGGGATGGGCTGATAATGCCAATGCAAGCAGCATCGCTTATTACGAAGGTCAGCAGATGACCATTAGTTCCAGCAAGACCTATTATGCTGTATGGCAAAAAGTATCCGGACAGATTCAGTATAAGAAGTTAAACGGTGTCAGCGGTTCTGCTCCAAACTTTAATTACAGTTACGTCAATGACGGTAATGCAATCAGCGTAAACAGCCTGAATGCAGAGTATACCGTTAACAAGACCAGTTCTTACAACGGTTACACTTTCGTAGGCTGGAGTACCGTAGAGCCTGGTACGAAGTATGCATTCGTAGCAAACCGCGCAGACTTTGTAGTAAATGGACAGACTATCGTACCGAGAAACTTCCTGGATGAAACTGAGACCACATTGAGCCTGTATCCGGTATTTATTAAAAATAATGCCATGTTAAAGATTGCATTATTTACCGGATCCGGAGAAGTGCCTTCGGAGCCACAGGTTCAGGAGACTTCTATTCCTTATACATTCTTAACAAATAATGCAACACCATCCAATTACCTGCGTGCACCTTATACCGCAGTAGGTACCGGTGCCGCCATGGATGCCATTCTGATTGACGAGATGTTTAGCATCGAGAACAAGAATCAGACCGGCAACGTATACAAATTAGCAGGCAACAATGTTAATACTACAACGCAGTACATTCAGTTCTATGTATGTAAGTATCAGTACAACGAAGCCTACTATCATTTAGATGGTACCGTACGTGATCGTGAAGTTGCTTATCTTGATTACGATAACAATGGTGGATACTACAAGCCGAACTCTCAGTCTGCTGCTGTAGGTGATTCTCTCACCGTAGCACAGCCGAAGGAAGCTTCTGGTCGCGCTATGTATCGCACCGGTTACAAGTTCGACAGCTGGAATACCAAAGCTGATGGAACCGGAACAACTTATAATCCTGGTGACTCCATCACATTGGTAGAGTCCATTTTGGATGACAATAACCGCGCAACCTTGTACGCACAGTGGATTCCAAATACTGATACCAAGTATGTGGTTCAGTGGATGGATGGCAATCAGTTGATTAAGAGCGAAAACCGCAGTGGTACAACCGGACGTCAGGTTTCTGTTAAGGATTCTGACAAGGAATTACAGGGTTACGTATTTGAACCAGACAATGCCAATAATGTATTGGAAGGCGTCATCGCTCCGGACGGAAGTCTGGTACTGAAGCTGTACTTCCATCAGGTATTTACCGTTTCCTATGCGGATACGATTAGCAGCGGCATTACCATGCCGGCTTCTGAAACCGTAGACAAGAATGCCAACTATACCGTTAAGGGTAACCCGGTGGATTTTGCAATTCCGAACTTGGGATACACCTTCTTGGGATGGTCAACGAATTCTAATGCTACTACAGCAATGTACGCATGTGGCGATACCTTTAAGGTAACAGGTGATACCGTGCTGTATGCCATCTGGTTACAGGATAGTAGCGTAAATGAAACCGTTCCTTATGATGCAACAGCACATGGCCTGGGCCTTAGCGCTCCGGAAGGCATGACGGTTGTTAGCGCATCTTATAAGGCAAGCGGTGTGGAGCGTGACGGAACTGTTATCGCTGAAGTTAGCTCCGAGACCGTACCTACCTTTACCAATGCAGGTACTTATCAGTATGAAGCAACTTACGTGGTAGAGGCTGGTACCTCCACAGCTACCATCAAGAAGAGTGGTACATTAACCATCACTGCAGTTGCAGTTACCATTCAGGGTGGCGACAAAGAGAAGACATATGATGGAACTCCTTTGAATGGGGCAGACGCAACCATGACCATTACCTCCGGTCAGTTCTATGGTAATGATGGCATCGAAAGATATAACATTACCGGAACCCAGACCTTGGTTGGTGAAAAGACCTATGGCGTAACAATCGCAGAATACAAGACCGGCAAGGAGCCTTGCAACTACGACATTACCATTAACCCTGGTAAGCTCATTGTTAATCCGGCAAACAGCGACGCTTTGAAGTATCAGATTACTTTAGGCGGTACTACCGGCGAAGCAACCTACACCGGACTTGAGCAGAGCCATAGCGGTTTGACAGCAAGTGCGAACCTTCGATTAGAAGAGAATAGTGGAATCCTGA
>JAILCW010000084.1 GCA_024690265.1 Lachnospiraceae bacterium
AGAATATGGGCGTTACCATGTATGTGGGACGATTGTATACCCAGGCATTGGGGCGTGGATACGATGTAGATGGTTTGAATGACTGGTGTGCACAGATTAACGCGAATCCAAGCCGTGATAACATCATTCAGGTTGCAGCCAACGGATTTTTCCATTCTGAGGAGTTCCAGAACAAGGGCTTAAGCAACGAAGAATACGTGAAGGTGCTGTATCATACATTCCTCGGAAGAGATTGGGATGACGCGGGATTAGCTGATTGGGTTGGTCAGTTAGACCGTGGCGAGAAGACTCGTGATGAAATCCTTCCTGGATTTGCAAACTCTCAGGAGTTTACAGATATTATGGCTCAGTATGGGCTGTAAATTGTTTTAAAAACTTAACTGTTACTATTACAAGTGCTTGTCCTTGTGACAAGCACTTGTTTTCTTTAAAAATGACTTACTAACCCCGTCCCGGGGAGTTATGCGCCGAAGGCGCAGAAAGCCCGGGGTTCAGTATAATTTTGAGAATTCCGGAAATATACTGAATGGATGATGGCTCGGGAGCACGGGAGGAAGGGCAATTCTCAGTACAAACCTCAGAAATCGTTCGTAATACTGAAAAATGAACCAGCTTACGAACGCTCGAACCTTCGTTGATTCAGTAGATATGCAGGAATATAGAAATTGTACTGAATCCGGAACGGATTCTAGGTGGGAGAATACCACGTGGAGAATGTTTTATTCAGTACATTAGTGGATATTTATGGCTTGTACTGAAAATCGCATTTTTCAAACGTTGGAAATCCAACGAATCACGATGACTCACCGGGACGGGGTTAGCAAGTCATTTTTTTGATGGTTGCGTAGTGGAATAACGTGATTTGTAACCTTTGGCCTTAAATGCGGAGATCAAAGTCACAAATTAGGAGCTTCTAAAGCGTTCGAGCAATTCCAATTGTGACTTTTCATCCTGAAATAGGATAGAAGGTCACAACTGATGCGCATTTAACACTTTTGAACAGCCAAATATGTGACCTTGCAAATCGAAAATGGGATACAAGGTCACAAATGACTCATTAACCCCGTCCCGGAGACTCACGCGCCGAAGACGCTCGGTTGCTTGTCACACCTCAAGAGATATGCCTTTACCTTTTCGCAGAACCATTCGAAGCGACGAGGCGCAGAATCCGTGCCACAGCCGTTATAATCGAAGCCTAAGCTGAGATTATTTTACGGATGTGAGCACTAGTCGGAGCCTCCAAAGCGAGGGTTCGAGAAAAGCGTGAAGGTACATTCGAGAGGTGTCAGACAAGCAATCGATATGAAAGTAGTCGCGCGTAGGCCCTTGGAGTGCTATAATAAATTTGTACAATTATTAGCAAGAGAACGGTATTTGTCGAGGGGAAAACTGAGCAAGACCATAGGGAGGACACTTATGAAGAAGTTCCGGGTTTTACTCAGTATCGCGTGTCTATTGTGCTCCATGCTTGGGAGCGTCGGTTGTGGGAAGACCGGCAATGAACGAATCACATTGAAGCTCGCTGTGCGCGAAGGCACGTATGGCGAGGTTATCAAGTCATGTCTTGCGGACTTCGAAGAAGAACACCAGGTAAGTTGCGTGGTGGATGAATATTCGGAGGCCGATCTCAAAGATGCAATCAAGAATAATACAAATAGATATGACGCTTATGACCTGTGTATGGTAGATGGATCCTGGATGGCAGAGTTCTGTGAGGAGGATTTGCTGGCGGATTTGTCGGAGTATGGCTATGCCTTGGATAGTGACATTATCGCTGCTACGACCCAGGTGTGCTTCTATGAAGGTGATGTTTATCTGGCTCCATTTTATGGGAATGTGACGGTACTGATGTACAACAAGCAGATACTATCGGAGGCGGGATACACCATCAAGGCTGTAAAAGATCTGACGGATGTGTATAACATTTGCGAATATGCCAAGGAACATGGGAAAAATGGATTTCTATATCGTGGCGATACCAATAATAATCTGGTGGTGGATTACTTGCCGATTCTATTGTCCTATGGTGGATGGGTGGTGGATGAGAACTTCCAACCAATATTGACAGAAGACTATGACCTGAGGGCCATGGAGTTCTATCAGAAGCTGGTGGCCACCGGAACAGCAATGCCACGAGATGACCTGATGCAGGCCCTTAAGAATGGGGAAGGAGCAATGGCGATTGGTTGGCCGGGATGGTATATGGCAGATGATGCGGATACTATTGGTTATTGTGCTCTCAGTGGACGCGCCAATCCTAATGGACCGGCTTATAACTCCAATGTGTATGGTATATGGACATTGGGAGTGCCTAAGAATAGTCCCAATAAAGAGGAAGCAATTGCTTTGTTGGAGCATTTGATGGACCCGCAGAATCAGTTGGAGTCTGTGGCGTACGGCGGCGTGCCTTGCCGGTATTCGGCATTGTTGAATGAAGACGTGTTAAAAACCAATCCGCATTATGAGGAGATATGTAATGCGTTGGAAAGTGGACAGTATCGACCGATTATGTCCAATTGGAATGATTTTTCTGAAGTGTTGGGTGGATATATGCGAGAGATTATGGACGGAACTTATGATGTGCCGGAAGGAATGGCTGCGGCACAAGAGGAACTGTTGGCGCTTACCACGAAGGAATAGGCGAATACATGATCAAACGTATACAAGCAAAAATTGAAAAATGGATGTTTCCGCTGACCCTGAATAATGCCCTGATTATCGCATTGGCTATTTTTATGGATGTGGTTGGTAGATTGGTTGCGACCAAATACCAGTGGCCGATTTTTGCGGATTCCGTGGGAACATTTTTGGCAGCGATTTTAACGGGACCATTTGGTGGGGCAGTTACGGCCTTTTTTACATTCGTTATATTGGCAAAGTTTGGCATGCGAACGCTGTTTTTCTTGCCGGTTGGACTTGCAACAGGCATCTATATTGGCCTGTCTTTCCCACATGGCAGCAAGATGAATTTGTACCGCGTATTTACGGTGGCAAACCGCGCTGCAGCCTTGGCAGCGGGGATGGCCATGTTGACCAACCTGGTTTTTTTTGACGGAAGTATTGGTAATGCGTGGGGTGATGCGCTCATCGAATGGTTTAATACTGTGAGTACAATCCCTGTAATCCCGTTATTCTTAGGATATATGCTTGTGCTGTTTCCGGATCGCGTGGTATCGATATGCGTCGTTATGTCGATGATTGGAATTGGCATGACACTTGGTAAGAAGCGTGAATTCCCCAAGTATTATTCCATTGCCTTAGTGGGATGTGTTATGGCTGGTATCGCATTTGCATCGCCAATGAAGGTAAATGCATCCACCAACGACTACAACTATAACGTGGTATCTGACTATGCGCCAAAGATATATGACAAGTCCGAGCAGTTGTCTACGTTGGAAATGAATGCCATTGTACAGACACAGGATAATTATATCTGGGTGGGTGGTAACAATGGATTGTATCGTTTTGACGGAACGAGATTTGAATACATTGATTTGGGAAACGATATCCATAGTATCAATGCCTTGTGCGTGGATAGCAAGGGGTATTTGTGGATTGGAACCAATGATATGGGTGCGGTCAAATACGATACACAGACACAAAAAACTTATATCTATGGTACGAGTCAGGGTATGCCTTCGGAATGCGTTCGCTCCATTTCGGAGGGACCGGAGGGGAACATCTTTGTTGGAACTGTATCCTATAGTGCTCTGATTCGCCCTTATGGTTTGGTTGGTGTATATAGCCAATTGGATAATCTGACTTACATCAATCGATTTACCATTGATGATTTGGGCAATTGTGTGTCCATTAACCAAAGCGGTGAGGCAATTATCACCTCCAATCAGGCGGTGAATTTTGCTAAAACCTGTGATATTCCGGATGCCTATTATGTGTCTGCGGCATGGGGACATGGCGGCGATTTGTGGTTGGGAACATCGACGAACATCATTGAGCATTATCGTATTTCCGGGGATCGTTTAACCCCACGTGGAAGTGTCGAAACTGATAATTTGACCTATCATAACCAGCTATACTATTCCTCACGTTATGATGGCGTGTTTGTGTGCGCAGAAAATGGAATTGGCTTTGTCAGCAGCGGTGCACACTGTTTTGATATGTCGTTGCCGGAATTTAGTAATTCCATTAGTGATGTGCTGGTGGATTACCAGGGCGACGTATGGTTTACTTCCTCCAAATTAGGCGTGCTGAAGTTTGCGGCCAGCGTATTTACCAGTGTATCCAGCAAATCAAAAGCAGATATTGGAGTGGTTCAGGCGCTGCTTAAGGATGGACGAGAATTATATATCGGAACAGAAAACGGTCTGTTTGTCCAGGATACCTTTACCGGGGAACAGAAGGATTATTTTTGGTTAGCGGATTTTGAGGGAGCCCGCATCAGCCACATTATGAAGGATTCCAAGGGGAATCTGTGGGTTTGTACTCAAGGGGGATATGGTCTGCTCGAACGCAAGGAAAATGGAGAGGTGGTTACCTATCTCGGTAGCGATGTGGAGAATCCGGAACGTTTCAATATGACCATTGAAATGAGTGATGGAACCATTGCCGCCGCAGGTATGAACGGTGTGTACTATATTCGTGATGAGGAAATCATAGACCAATACGACGAAGAGGATGGCTTGAAAATTGCGCAGATTTCCTGCTTGCTAGAGACGGAAGATGGAAAGTTACTAGCTTGCAGTCAGGGTGATGGTGTTTATGTTATCCGTGACGGCGAGATTATAGAACATATTAACAAGCGAGTGGGAATGAATTCTCAGGTGGTACTTCGGGCGATTCATTGTGGATATGGATATATCTATGTTACCAGTAATGCACTGTATTACGATGATAGAGATGTCATCCATCGTTTGTCCAACTTCCCATTTAACAATAACTATGATGCTTATGTGACGGAAGATAACAAGCTGTGGGTGGCAGGAAGTGCCGGTGTATGCGTTGTGGATGTGGATGACGCCTTGGCAAATCGGGAATCTTATCCATACAAATTATATGATGGCAGTCGCGGTTTAGATTCCAACATTTCTTCTTCCGGTTGGAATTTCTACGATGAAACAGGCATGTACCTATGCTGTACCAATGGTGTGCGAAGGCTGGATGTGGCAAGGGATACAACGACCTTGTTGGAATACATTGTTGGTATTGATTCGGCATCGATTGATGGGGTTGCCGGCAAGTTTGAAAATGGCGTGTATGTGTTGCCCGAAGGCTCCGGAAGATTTGAGCTGAAACCGCAGTTATTGAACTACTCCATGACCAATCCTGTGGTACGATACTATATTGATGGCTTGGAAAATACGGAGGTTTATACGACTCAGGATTCTATGGAGAATATCCTGTTGCCGGAATTAAAATATGGAACCTATGATTTTCATTTTCAGATTTTAGATCAATACGACGGCAATGTGATTCGCGAGGAAATCGTGCCGATATACAAGGCCCCGCGTATGTATGAGCAGAGCTACTTCCGTGCCTATGTATTCCTGGTACTATTTGTATTCGTATTCTCCTTGGCATGGGTATCTTCTGAAATGAGTATGCTAACCACTATTGAGGATCAGTACGAGCAGGCCAGAGTTGCCAAGGAAGAGGCGGATGTAGCCAATCAGGCCAAGTCCAACTTCCTGGCGAGTATGTCTCATGAAATCCGAACGCCGATCAATGCAGTCCTTGGTATGGATGAAATGATTCTTCGGGAGAGTAAGGACGGCAATATCCTAGAGTATGCTTCCGACATTTATTCGGCGGGACAGACGCTGTTGTCCTTGATTAACGAGATTTTGGATCAGTCCAAGATTGAATCCGGCAGGATGGAGATTGTGCCGGTGGAGTATGACTTGGGCGAGATGATTCATAACCTGCATAATCTAATCATCCAGCGCGCATCCGTGGCAGACTTAAGCCTGGTAATGGATATTGACAAGAACCTCCCGCGCAAGCTGCGAGGTGACGATGTACGTATTCGACAAATCATCACCAACATGCTATCCAATGCCGTGAAATACACCGAGGAAGGTGGCGTTTGGTTCAGGATCCATGGAACTGTGGATGGAGATATTGTTCACCTGTTGGTTGAAGTAGAGGATACCGGTGAAGGTATCAAGGAAGAGGATATTCCACAACTGTTTGCTGCATACCGTCGCATGGATTTGGGCAAGAATCATTACGTAGAAGGAACCGGACTGGGGCTGAATATTGCGATGCATTTGTTGGAATTAATGGGTAGCAAAATGGAGGTATCCAGTGTTTACGGAAAAGGTTCCAAGTTCTACTTCTCTTTAGATCAGGAAGTGGTGGATGCCACACCTCTGGGAGAGAATTATGATCCAACCAGATCTAAGATGGTTGAGATCCAGAACTCTGGTGGTAGCTTTATGGCGCCGGATGCCAAGGTCTTGGTGGTAGATGATAACGCGATGAATCGCCGAGTATTCAAGAGCCTGGTGAAGGATATGCAGATGCAGGTGTCAGAGGCGGCCAGCGGCCCGGAAGCCATTGAGTTTGCCAAGTCGGAGTACTTTGATGTGATTTTTATGGATCATATGATGCCGGAGATGGATGGTGTGGAAGCTATGCAGTCTATTCGACAACTACCGGATACGCCATGCCGTAATACACCAATCTACGTCTTGACGGCTAACGCGATTACGGGAGCCAGAGAGAGCTACTTGGCAGCAGGTTTCGACGGATTTGTATCCAAGCCAATCGTATTCGAGAAGTTAGAGGAAGCACTACGTGAGACCATTCCGGGGGAGAAACAGTTACCGATGCCGGAAAACATGGGCCAGGGCAGTGGCGAAGGCGGACCTTCGGTACCGGATGACCTTCCGAGTGTGGAGGGACTGGACTGGAGCTTTGCCTGGTTGCATTTGCCGGGACGGGATCTGTTGGAGGAATCTCTGAAGGAGTTCCATACGCTGATACCGGTTCAGAGCAAAAAACTGGAGGCAATGTATCAATCACTGCTGTCGGATGGTGGAAGCGACGAGAGCTTAGAAAGCTATCGAATTCTGGTTCATGCCATGAAAGGATTGGCTGCAACCGTGGGTATTATTCCACTTGCGGGGCCTGCTAAGATATTGGAGTTTGCGGCAAAAGATGGTAAAATAGACACAATTAAACAACTTCATCCGGTGTTTATTCGGGAGTGGGATTCCTATTCGGAGAAGTTGATGGGTGTATTTGGTATTGGGGAGGCTTCAACGGAAGAAAAGCAATCCGGCAATCTTGCAGTATTGAAGAAATTGTCCGATATTATAGTAGAAGCATTAAATCGTATGGACATCGATCGCGCTGACAAGGCGGTGGCCAAGCTACAGCAATTCACCTTCGGTGAAGCAGCGGATGCCTTGGTTCCGACACTGGTAGGTGCGGTCACTGATATCGATGAACAATCGGCACGAGATACATTATTACAGATGATGGCTGTGATGAAACGAGAGGGATGATATTATGAGCGATAAGATGGACTTCGGAATGGACATGGAAGGGCTGGATGACTTGGATTTGGACCTGGAGGGTCTGGATTTGGATCTGGACATGGACTTTGACCTGGATGGTATGGGGCTGCAGGATTTTCGCAGTCGCGTGATGGTTGTTGATGATGATGCCGGTACCTTGCGTAATATCAAGAGTTTGCTGGATGGGGCATATGTGGTTTCGGTAGCTAATTCCGGCAAGAAATGCCTGGATTTATTAGATCAGGAAAAGCCGGATGTTATTCTTTTGGATTATGAGATGCCGATGATGAATGGACCGGAAACCATGGAGCGTATTCGCGGACGTGCGGCTTATAAGAATACACCGATTATCTTTTTGACCGGTGTCAATGAACGTGCACAAATAGCTAAGGCATTGTCCATGCGACCGGCAGGATATTTGCTGAAACCGGTGGACCAAAACAAGCTTTTAATGACGATTTTGGACGCGTTAAATGCATCTGCCCAATAAGCGGGCTAGACACTTTTCGAAAGGCAGGTTATAATATAGTTAACCTGAAATGTTCGATATAGCCTGTAGTTTTTGAACCTACATTTACTTTAAACGGGATCCCAACATTATCTTTCTGATGTCAGGCCAAGGTAACAGCCTTTGCTGGAGAGCTTAAGCTCCGTTGGAGGACAGAAGACTGAATTGCGGTAACCCACCTAGCTGTTGCTAGGAGTCAAAAATGCAGGTCCGGCATTTTGGGCGGCGTGATGATTCGAGTCCTGTGTTACGATGATGCAGGACTCTTTTTTTTTCAGGGGAGTTAAAGGGAAAATATATGGTTGAAATCATATTGTTCTACTGGCCGAAACTGGTGGCCGGAGCATGGTTTGCATTATTTAATTTCCTGATGGGAAGGAAGAACGACAATAAGGGGCGTTTACCGGCAGTTCTTCATTTCCTGGTTCTTTTCTTGTGCTCAAGTGCAGTAGTATCTCTCATTGCTGAACTTTTTTCTTATGAGGTATATTATTACATCTTCATTACGAAATTAAATATGGCTCTACAGCCGCTGGCGTATGTGGTACTACAGATTTTTATTGATGGTATCTTTATCGTGATTGGTGGTTTCGTATTCAGTAAGACTTCCAATTTACATTCCTTCAAGGGCGCAGCAATTTATATGCAGTTCGTGTGCATCGAGCGGTTGGCAATCATCATTGCTGTGGAACAGTGGGGTTTATTGGTGCTTTTGATCCTGTTCCAAAGTGTTGTAATCTTCACCCAGTGGAAGTTCATTCCTTTGGTGGAGTCCGTGGACCGTTATAACTGGCGACGGATGTTTATCTATCTTACTTTTTTGTTCTATGTACTAGACGTGTTATACGGGGCATTTTACATATTCCCGGAGCTGAAAACCAATGAGATGGATATAACGAACTTGGTGTGGCTGGATTCTATTGCTTTTGTAAGTAGTGCCTTCGTATTGGGGTTCATTCACTCTAGTCTCAAGGAGATTCAGCAGGAACATACCAAGCTACAGTATCTGGAAAAATTGCAGCATAATCAGGAAGATTTGGTTGTGGCTTTAACGGAGATTATGGGCGCAAAGTCTGATGAGACGGGGCAGCATATTCGCCGAGTTGCGGAATACAGTTGCTGTATGGCAGAACGGTTGTTGAAGGATGAGATGGAGATTCAGATCCTCCGTACAGCAGCTATGATGCATGATATTGGCAAGCTGATGATTCCACAGGAGATTCTTTTTAAGCCGGAACGATTGTCTATGAAGGACTATGAAGTGGTAAAAAAGCACGCCCGCTATGGCTGGGATTTGTTGGCAAAGTCCAAGGAGCCTATGATGAAGATGGCTCGGACCATCGCCTATGAACATCATGAGCATTGGGATGGTAATGGATATCCGAAGGGGTTGAAGGGCAATGAGATTTCTATCTATGCCCAGATTGTGGCTGTGGCAGATGTATATGATGCGTTGACTAGCAAGCGTTGTTATCGAGAAGCTTGGAAGTCGGAGGATGCTGCGGCGGAGATTGTTCAGAATAAGGGCAAGAAGTTTGCTCCACAGGTGGTGGATGTGTTTGTTTCACGCTTTGATGACATTGAAGCAATTCGTTTGCAATATGCGGATGAAGCATAGGTTTTTGACGATTTTTTGGTTGTGATTTTTGGCCTGCTGTGATACAATCATCAGCGAACAAAGACTGTGAATGCGCATAGTAGGTCTGTGAGATCTTCCAAAGAGAGAGCGGGTGTCGTCGGCTGGAAGCACCGCAGGAAGCACAGAATGAATTTTCACGCAGGAGTCGCATAGCTGATGGAGGGAATCTCAGTAGGTTATGACGGGTAGCGCACGTTACGCGTACATGAGTGTCGAGAATAGATGATTCTCGGAATCAGGGTGGTAACGCGGATTTTTCATTCGTCCCTAATATAATTAGGGACGAATTTTTTTTGTCCCAAAAGGAGTAGAAAGATGAAAGAACAGTTAGAGGCAATCAAAGCAAAAGCTATTGCAGCCATCGAAGCAACGGATGGCATGGACAAGCTCAATGAAGTTCGTACCGGTATTCTGGGTAAGACCGGCGAGCTGACAGCTGTATTGAAGGGGATGAAGGACGTCTCGCCGGAGGATCGCCCGAAGGTTGGCCAGTTAGTGAATGAGACCAGAGAGGCCATTGAGAAGTTACTGGAAGAGAAGAAGGTAGCCTTCGAGGCTGAGGCCCTAAAGCGCCGTTATGAGTCTGAGAAGGTAGATGTTACAATGCCTGCAGTAAAGCATGAGCAGGGTAACTTACATCCAATTACTCAGGTACGTAATCAGTTGGTTGATATCTTTGGTTCCATGGGATTCGAAGTATACGAGGGTACTGAGATTGAGACCGATTACTATAACTTTACAGCATTGAATACCCCACAAGATCACCCGGCACGTGATATGCAGGATACCTTCTACCTGTCTCCAGAGTTCTTGCTTCGTACACAGACTTCTGCAGGTCAGATTCATGTTATGGAGAAGCAGAAGCCACCAATCAAGATTATTTCCCCTGGTAAGGTATTCCGTTCTGATGATGATGCCACCCATTCACCAATGTTCTCCCAGATGGAGGGACTGGTTGTAGATAAGGGCATTACCCTTTGTGATTTGAAGGGTATGTTGGATGAATTCGTTAAGGAAATCTTTGGTAAGGAGACTACTACACGTCTTCGTCCTTCCTACTTCCCATTTACCGAGCCATCTGTTGAGGTAGATGTTAGCTGCTTCCAGTGTCACGGCAAGGGTTGCAAGCTTTGCAAGGGTACCGGATGGATTGAGGTTCTTGGTGCCGGTGTTGTGAACAAGAAGGTATTGGAAGGCTGTGGTATTGATACCAACGAGTACAGCGGTTTTGCATTCGGAATCGGCGTAGAGAGAATCGCTATGTTGAAGTACGGCATTAACAACATCAAGTTGTTGTTCGAGTCCGACATGCGTGTCTTAAAGCAGATTAACGACTAATAAGGTAAGGAGGAGAACCGTTATGTTAGCACCATTAAGTTGGTTAAAAGAATACGTTGATATTGATGTAACTCCACAGGAGTTAGAAGATAAGTTATTTTCATGTGGTTTCGAAGTTGAGGAGCGTTACGAAGTAGGTAAGGATATTTCTAACGTGGTTGTAGGTTTGGTTAAGACCTGCGAGGCAATTCCGGACACCCATTTGCATTTGTGCCAGGTAGACGCTGGTAAGGCTGGCGTTCTTCAGATTTGCTGCGGCGCTGATAATGTTGAGGCTGGTGGCAAGTACCCATTGGCATTGGTTGGAGCTACTGTTTACGCGACTGCCAAGGATCATGTTACTATCGAAGGGGTTATGACCATCGGTCAGGGCAAGCTTCGTGGCTATGATTCCTTTGGTATGCTTTGCTCCGGTACTGAGCTTGGTTTGAATGAAGACTTGTATCCGGGGGCAGGCTACAATGGGCTTTTAGTTCTTCCGGAAGATGCTGAGGTTGGTGCGGATGTGAAGCCAATCCTTGGTTTGGATGATCAGATTTTTGATATTGCAATCACTGCAAACCGTCCGGACTGCCAGAGCATCTATGGTATCGCCAGAGAAGTTGCTGCAGTTCTTGGTAAGGAGCTCAAGGTTCCATCCTTGGAGTACACTGAGCATGAAGCGCTTGCTGATAGCTTTTCTGTTTCTGTAGATGCCAAGGACCTTTGCCCTCGTTACTCTGCACACTATGTATATGATGTTAAGATGGGACCTTCCCCAGCGTGGATGAGACGCCGCTTGGCCCTCACCGGAATTGGCTCCATTTCCAACATTGTTGATATTACCAATTATGTGTTAAAAGAACTGGGACAGCCAATGCACGCATTTGATTATTCTTATCTTGAGGGTGGCAAGATCAATGTTCGTCGAGCCAATAACGGCGAGAAGATCCAGACCTTGGATGAGAAGGAATTTGAGCTTACCGACCAGAATCTGGTAATCTGTGATGGCGTGAAGCCAGTTGCACTTGCAGGTATCATGGGTGGTTTGAACTCTGAGATTAAGGACAACACCACAGCCGTTATGTTTGAGGCTGCTAAGTTTGCTCGTGACAATATCCGTAAGTCTTCCCGTGCCTTGGGACAGGCTTCCGATTCTTCTGCACTTTACTCCAAGGGTGTATATGAGTACACCACAGTAATGGCAATGAAGAGAGCATTACACTTAATCGAGGAGCTTGGTTGCGGTACCGTATCTTCTTCTCATTTCGAAGATAATACCGGTAACTCCATTGAACCTCATGAGATGAAGGTTAGCATCAACAAGGTCAATGGTGTTCTTGGTATCAAGGTACCGGATGAGGATATCGTACGTATCCTGACCAATCTTCAGATGCAGCCAGTTATCAATGGTGATGAGCTGACCTTACAGATTCCTGCATACCGTGAAGATATGGAAGATTATCCGGATGTAGCAGAAGAAGTGATTCGTATGTATGGTTATGACCACGTAGAGGGAACATTCATGCCAACGGCTCGTGTGACTATGGGTGGCTTGAATCTTCGTCAGAAGAACGAGCTTCGTATTAAGAGAGCGCTTTGTGCAGCGGGTGTATATGAAGGTATGCATTATTCCTTCTTCTCTCCAAGCGACTTAGACTTGATTCGTTTGCCGGAGGATGCAAAGGAACGTCATGCAATCCAGCTCATCAACCCAATCAACGTTGATTTATCCTTGATGAGAACGACCTTGGCACCACAGATGTTACGTGCTATGGCAGGAAACCAGAAGAAGGGCATCCTTGAGGGCCGTATCTTTGAGCTGGGTAACATCTTTATTCCTAAGGATTTGCCGCTGACAGAGTATCCGGATGAGCGTGAGACCATCTGCATCGGTGCCTTCGGCAAGGAAGAAACTTTCTTCACCATGAAGGGTCTTTGCGATGTGGTTGCTGATACTTTAGGCGTTACTTTTGAATATTCTGCAGCAGAGAAGACCTTCCTTCATCCATATCAGACTGCAACGATTACCTGCAACGGTGAGGTTGTAGGTTATGTTGGTAAGGTATCCTACGAAGTTGCTGACGACTTGGATATGTCCGTTGGCGCATTCGTAGCAGAGCTTGATCTTCGCGTATTGTCTCAGTACTATGGCAAGCAACAGGTATTCGTACCAATCTCCAAGCATGATGAGGAGAAGAGAGACTTCGCATTCGTGGTAGACAAGAAGATTACGTGCGGTGAGATTGAGAAGTTAATCTACAATGCATGTGACTACGTAACATCCGTTAAGTTGTTTGACGTATATGAAGGTGGTCAGTTACCTGAAGATAAGAAGAGTATGGCTTTCTCTGTAGTGTTCACACCAAGAGATGAAAAGATTAAGGGTGAAAAAGTAGAGGGATTTGTTGCTAACATCCTTAAAGATCTTAAGGATAAGCTTGATGCAACCCTGAGAGCTTAGTTTGCTAACTTAGTGGCCCCACCCTTGCGGTGATGCCCGTTCTTTCCCGAGACACGCTCTCGCTCTGCCTCGCACGCAGCGGACACTAAGCAAGCGAAGCTTGCAAGTGCCGGCGGCTCAACAAGGTCTCTACGGAAAGAAGGACATCCACCTTGCGGGTGGGGATTTTTATTAGATTGGAATTAGATTATGGATCATATTTATGATGTAAAAGATTATGATTACGAGTTACCGGAAGAGTTGATTGCTCAGGATCCGTTGGAGGATAGAACTAGTTCTAGACTTATGGTTTTGAATAAGAATTCTGGTGAAGTGAGCCACCATCACTTTTATGACATTAAGAATTACCTCAAGCCTGGTGATTGCCTTGTATTGAATAATACAAAGGTAATTCCAGCTAGACTATACGGTGTGAAAGAGGATACTGGTGCAGCAATCGAGATTTTGCTCTTAAAGCGTGAAGAGGATGCCGTTTGGGAGTGCTTGGTTCGTCCTGGTAAGAAGTGCCGCGTTGGTGCGAAGATTTCCTTTGGTGATGGATTGCTTCATGGTGAGATCATTGAAGTATTGGATGATGGCAACCGCAAGATTCAGTTTACCTATGAGGGTATCTTCGAGGAAATCTTAGATCAGTTGGGTGAGATGCCGTTACCACCTTATATTACTCATAAGCTTCAGGACAAGAATCGTTATCAGACGGTCTATGCCAAGTATGATGGTTCTGCGGCTGCGCCTACTGCTGGTTTGCATTTTACCAAGGAACTATTGGAAGAAGTGAAGGCTATGGGCGTAAAGATTGCAGAAGTAACCTTGCACGTTGGCCTGGGTACCTTCCGTCCGGTGAAGGTGGACAACATCTTAGAACATCACATGCACTCCGAGTATTATCAGATTAGTCAGGAGGCTTGTGATATCATCAACGAGACGAGAGCGAATGGTGGTCGCGTCATCTCCGTTGGTACCACCAGTACCAGAACCTTGGAGTCTGTTGCTAATGCTATCATGGGCAATGCCAAGGGACTGGTGAACTCCGATGCAGAGGCCAAGCCGGCAGAGTTCATTGAGGTGAATGGCAAGAAGTATGTGAAGTTAATGCCTCAGACCGGTTGGACGGAGATCTTCATCTATCCGGGCTATGAGTTCCGGGTTATTGATGGACTTATTACCAATTTCCATTTGCCGGAGTCTACCTTGATTATGCTGGTGTCTGCACTGGCTGGTCGCGAGCATGTATTGGCTGCTTACGAGAAGGCTGTAGAAGAGCGATATCGCTTCTTCTCCTTCGGCGATGCTATGTTTATCGAACCATAATTGTTGGATTTCGAACAATTTAACAATTATGTTTGAATTTGGCCATTTTTCATGTTAACCTACAGAAGTAGCTGAATTTGACTGACTAGATGAGGGGAAACATGGAAAAAGGGATTACTACAAACAAACTTTGGACACACGACTTTACAATCATTACCTTTGGTAGTTTGATTTCTATGCTGGGAAATGCCATGTCTGGCTTTGCCATGAGCCTGATGGTTCTGGATTTCTCGGGATCGACGTTGCTTTATGCACTTTATTTGGCTTCTTATACAGTACCACAGTTGGTGGTACCAATCTTTTCCGGGGCGGTTCTTGACCGCTTTTCTCGGAAGAAGACCATCTATACACTGGATTTCTGCTCGGCGGGACTATATCTGCTGCTGGCGGTTATCCTGTGGAGAGGTTGGTTTTCCTTCCCATTATTCCTTGCATATTCGGTAATACTTGGCTCCATTCAGAGTACCTATATGGTGGCTTATGACAGCTTTTATCCGATGTTAATTACGGAGGGTAACTATCAGAAAGCCTATTCGATTGCCGGTTTTTTGGAGAATATGTCGTTCTTTATGATTCCGATAGCGACATTCTTATACAAGATGGTTGGAATTACACCGCTTCTGGTATTTGATGCGGCCAGCTTCCTGATTGTAGCTATTATGGAGACACGTATTCGTGCAGGAGAGGACTACATTGAGAAACAGAAGGCTACCAGAAGAGAAGATGTCCGTTATGGCAAGCAGGTGCTCATTGATTTAAGAGAAGGATTTGACTACTTGTTGGGAGAACGGGGGCTGTTGGCCATTACCGCCTACTTCTTCTTTTCTTTTATCTCCACGGGAGTGACGGAAGTGATTGGTCTTCCATACTTTAAGGAAAACTATCACAACGGAGAATACGTCTACATGCTGGTGTGGGGCATGTCCGTGGTGGGACGAGGCATTGGAGGACTTATTCATTACAAGTTCAAGCTGCCGGCCAATATGCGATATACCATAGCGCTGATAGTATATGTCTCTGTTAGTTTGTTAGAAGGCTTCTACCTGTTTGTACCGGTTCCGGTGATGATGTTGTTTTTGTTTGGCAACGGTATCTTGGGCGTGACCAGTTATACCATTCGTATCTCTGCAACCCAAAGCTACGTTCCGGATGAGAAGAAGGGACGCTATAATGGTGTATTTAACATGTTAGCCAGCGGCGGAATGTTGCTGGGCCAGCTGGTTGCCGGAGGACTAACGGTGGTGATGCCGGAGCGTATCGTCCTTATGGTTGCAATGCTTGTTACTGCAACTATGGCAGTGGTGATTATCGGTGGAAACAAGAAGGCGGTATCAGAGATTTATAACCGCAAGATGTAGTACGAAAAATGTGGAATACTCCTTTTTATTTCCACTATATTGTGCTAGAATCAAGCTAAACATGTTGTTTTATACATTTCAGGGGGTTTTTCTATGGAGGAGAAGAGAAAGAACAAACGAACCGATTTACAAGTAACGGCGGAGTTGTCAGTTATTAGTACCAATGGAGAGACTCGAATCGTCCATGCGGAAGTGACCGATTTGTCCCCGACGGGAATTGGTTTCACTTGTGACGAAGCCTTGGAAATCGGTGAAGTGTACAAGACAAAACTCAAGATTTGGACCGGCGAGACGATTCCGGCAATCCTTAAGGTTGTCCGTGCGAATGTTTCCGTAGAATACAACATTTACGGCGGTATCTTTGTCGGTATGGAGAATAGTGATATCCTGCGTATTCAGGTATATCAGATGTTTTCCGGTGAAACGAATGAGGAGGCATAATTTCTAGCATGAGCGAGCAGAGTATTCTTTTCCCGAACCTGCACATTACGCTGGAACATGTGGGAAAGAATATTACCATCGGCGGTTTCTCTATTGCTTTTTATGGCATTATTATCGCTTGCGGAATGATTCTTGCGATGTTCCTGTTGTTGCACGAGGCAAAGCGGGTATCTATTTCGGAGAATGATATGATGGATGTGTTCCTGTTTGCCATTGTGTTTGGTATTGTGGGAGCGCGGCTTTACTATGTGCTTTTTTCCTGGGAACAGTACCGCAACAATCTGATTTCCATTTTCTTCCTGCGTCAGGGCGGATTGGCGATTTATGGTGGCGTCATCGGTGGCGTTCTAGCGATTCTTGGAGTATGCAGATTCAAGAAGCTCAATTTCTGGAAGGTCATAGACTTGGCGGCTATGGGCGTCTTAGTGGGGCAGATTTGCGGTCGTTGGGGCAATTTCTTTAACCGCGAAGTGTTCGGCGGCTATACCAACGGCTTATTTGCTATGGGTCTACCTCTTACGGCGATTCGTTCTTTGGATGATGTAACTCCGGAGATGATGCAGAATTTGTTGGAGGTGGATGGGGTGCAGTTTATCCTGGTACACCCGACGTTTTTGTATGAATCACTTTGGAATCTTGGGGTACTACTGTTTATTCTTTGGTATCGCAAGCGCCAGAAGTTCTACGGCGAATTGTTTGCTCTTTACCTGATGCTGTATGGTATTGGCAGATTCTGGATTGAGGGCATTCGTACCGATCAGTTAAAGCTGATTGGAACATCCATTCCGGTTTCTCAGGTAGTTGCAGTAGCGATGGTTTTATTTGCTATTGTCTATATGGTCTATATGCGCCGTACCCACAAGCAGGATATTGCACACTAATATGATGAATGTTAGAGTTACGCGTTTTTGCGTAACTCTTTTCTAACTAAGGAAAGATTGAGAGTTTTATGGTTTTTAGTTCAGCGATTTTCTTATTCGGTTTTTTGCCCATTGTTTTTTTGTTGAACTGGGTAATTCCTTCCAAGTACTCAAATGTTCTTTTGCTCCTTGCCAGTTTATTGTTTTATGCCTGGGGCGAACCGGTGATGGTGCTACTGATGGTGGTATCGATTTTACTGAACTGGGGAGTTGGTTTGTTGCTTACAAGATATGAGGGGCGACTGCGTGGCGGGATTCTTGCAGCCGGTATCGTGGCTGACTTGGGCTTGCTGGGATATTACAAGTATGCGGGATTTTTGGCTCGTAGCTTGAATGCTATTGTGCACCGTGAGTTGATTACGGTTCCACAGATTGCGTTGCCTATTGGTATTTCTTTTTTTACGTTCCAGGCCATGTCCTACATTATCGATGTTTACCGAAGAAATACCGAGGCGTCTAAGTGTCTGGTGAATGTGGCACTTTACATTTCCTTCTTCCCACAGCTGATTGCGGGACCTATTGTAAAGTATCGGGATATTAATGAGCAGATTGTGAATCGTTCCGTCACGTGGAGAGATACTTCTGCGGGATTCAAACGATTTATCTATGGACTGGGCAAGAAGGTTCTAATTGCTAATGTGCTTGGTAGTTGTGTAGATACAGTTTTTGCATACGATGTTTCCATGATTGACTGGAAAACGGCTTGGGTTGCTTCTTTGGCCTACAGTTTGCAGATTTACTTTGACTTTTCCGGTTATTCAGATATGGCCATTGGTTTGGGCCGGATGTTTGGATTTGTGATTCCGGAGAACTTCCGTTACCCATATCTGTCTCGTTCCATTACGGAGTTTTGGCGCAGATGGCATATTTCACTTGGCTCCTGGTTCCGGGAATACGTCTACATTCCTCTTGGCGGTAATCGAAGAGGGGGGATGAGAACCTATGTGAACTTGGGCATAGTATTCCTGTTAACCGGCTTGTGGCATGGAGCCAATGTTTCCTTTATTCTATGGGGCATTTATCACGGATTCTTTATAGTACTTGAACGTGCAGGCCTGAAGAAGTACTTGGAGCGTGTTCCTGTGGTGGCAGTTCTCTATACGGATTTGGTGGTGAACTTTGGCTGGGTGCTGTTTCGTGCCAATGATACGGCCAAGGGCCTTGGAATGATTGGGCAGATGATTCTTCCATGGCGTCAGCCGGTTGTGCCGATCTTTTCCTGGAATTATATGCAGATGAAGGGATGGTGCATGCTGATTATTGGTGCTATTGGCATGGGCTTGCTACAACGTTTTGTTCCGAGCAAGCTTCGGGATAGATGGAATGGATCCGTTATTGAGGCGGTTTATTGCACCATCATTCTGATATTGAGCATCGCCTCCATTGCCAGCAATACTTACAACCCGTTTATTTATTATCAGTTTTAGGAGATAACTTTTGAAAAATAAGGAAACCGGTGCAAAGATTATCTTCGGTGTTTTTCTTGCAGTGATTTGTTTCTCTTGGGTTTGGTGGTTGGTTTTCCAACGTTTTACGGATACCACCAATTACGAAAACAGAGAACTGGCTGCAGCTCCGAGTCTATCCTTGGAGTCTTACACAACCTTTGCATCCGACTTTACGGACTATTTTAATGATCGCATTCCTTTTCGAAATGCCCTCATTCGACTAAACAATAGCATTGACTACTTTGTGGCAAATCAATCCTCCAATCCCAATGTAATTAAGGGAGAGGATGGGTGGCTGTTCTATACCGACCCGGATCAAGGTGATTCCCTTGGGGCATACCAGGGGATGAACCTTTATACGGAAGATGAACTGGCAATCATCGCAGCGAATTGTGTTGCCCAGAAGGACTTTTTGGCTGCCCAAGGCAAGGAATTCGTCCTTTTTATTGCGCCAAACAAGATGCGAGTCTACAGCGAATATATGCCGCTGATGTATGGTGAGTCGGCAGATTTATATCCGGCCTTACAGGTATACGAATATTTGAAATCCAACACCGATGTTAGAGTGGTATACCCGAATGAAGCGTTGATAGATGCTAAGTCCATGGTTTCGGAAAACCTATATTTTCATACCGACACCCACTGGAATCAGATTGGTGCCTACGTTGGTGCGCGAGAGCTTCTTACAGAGCTGGGTGTGGATATTCCAGCCGTCAATGATTCGGCATTATCCATCATGCCCTTATCGGATTACTACGGCGATCTGGCCAATATGCTGGGGCTTGGCCATGAGCTGCAGGGCAGTGATTATGTTTACCACGTGGAAGGCTACGACCTCCACAATTGCGAGATTCTAACCCAGAACCCATTTGGACGCAGTGCGTATCACAGCAGTGGTGGCGATCCCCGTAGCTGCTATATGATTTGCGATTCCTATGGACCGTACATGTCAGAATACATCGGAAGCCAATTCTCCGACACAGTGGTTCAATACGCTAACAGTTTTGATTATGCGGACCTATCCTCCGGCAACCCTGACATCGTTGTCTATGAAGTGGTGGAGCGATTCGTGGAGCGACTGGCCACTTTTTCTATTGAAAACTCTAATGTTAACTAATTTATGAGGACACCTCCTGATGGAGGTGTCTTTTTTGTGCCATAATTTGTGGGATGACACTCCACCTAGCCCCACCACGAGAAAATGGCGTAAAATCAACGAAAAGTCCTTGCAATTAGCGCAAAAGGGGGGTAAAATGTAATCAAAGGTGGGGGAAAGTGGTTAATAATGGAGCAAAGTGGTACGATATATACCACAGGAGAAAGGAGGTGTTCTGCAGATGTTCATGGGCGAGTACAGCCACAGCATAGATGCCAAGGGCAGATTGATTATGCCGGCAAAGTATCGTGAGCAGTTGGGAAGCGAGTTTGTCGTGACCAAGGGCTTGGATGGATGCTTGTTTGTATATCCCCAGGAAGAGTGGCAGAGCATCGAGACAAAGTTCCGTGAGGTACCGCTGACCACCAAGGACGCACGTAAGTTTTCACGATTCTTCTTTGCAGGCGCAGCAAGTTGCGAGCTTGATAAGCAGGGACGAATCTTACTGCCTTCAGTGTTGCGTGAGTTCGCTGGATTAGAAAAGGATGTAGTTTTGGTTGGTGTGCTGAATCGAATCGAGATTTGGGACAAGACCAAGTGGGAAGAGACCAGTGGCTATGACGACATGGATGAGATTGCAGAACATATGGCAGATCTGGGACTGAGCATTTAATAGGAACGGATTTTAGATGGAAGAATTCAATCATTACTCTGTGTTATTACAGGAAACAATAGACGAACTACATATTAAGCCGAATGGGATATATTGCGATGGAACATTGGGCGGGGGCGGTCATTCCTTCCAGATTGCTTCTCGCCTAGAGGACGGACGTCTCATCGGCTTTGATCAAGATCAGGATGCCATCGCTGCAGCAAGCAAGCGACTGGAACCTGTTAGCGATAGAGTCACCATAGTAAAGAGCAATTACGAGAACATGGTAACGAAGGTTCATGAGCTTGGTATCCAGGGCGTGGACGGTATCGTACTGGATTTGGGTGTTTCATCCTATCAGTTGGATGATAAGAATCGCGGATTCTCCTATATGCAAGAGGATGCGCCGTTGGATATGCGTATGGACCAAGATGGTGGCATGACAGCAGCAGATATTCTGAATACTTATCCAGAGGAGGAGTTGGTACGAATCCTGAGGGAGTACGGCGAAGAGAAGTTCGCAGTTAATATTGCTAAGAATATTTGCAAGGTAAGAGAGACGGAACCTTTTGCAACGGCAGGACAGCTGAATGCAGTGGTTCGGGATTCCATTCCGAAGAAGGCACAAGTGACGGGAGGACATCCTTCCAAGAGAACCTATCAAGCCCTTCGGATTGAGCTGAATCGAGAGCTTACCGTATTAGAAGACAGTTTGAATGGTATGATTGATTTGCTGAATGAAGATGGTCGTATTTGTATTATTACGTTCCATTCATTAGAAGATCGTATCGTTAAGAACATATTTAAGAAGGCAGAGGACCCATGTACATGCCCGAAATCATTTCCGGTTTGTGTTTGTGGGAACAAGTCTAAGGGTAAGGTAATTACCAGAAAACCAATCCTTCCAAGTGAGGAAGAGTTAGAACAAAATTCAAGATCAAAGAGTGCGAAGCTTCGAGTATTTGAAAAGCATATCTCTTAATCGGTCACAGTGGTGTGTGCAGCCGAGATGTGGGTGGGGACCCTAGAGATTTTTCGATGCTTGGGGTAGTAGCTTTTAGTGTTACATATAGTAATGCGGGGAGAGTCACATGCAGGAATATAGAACTTTTGATATACAATCTTTTAACTATCAGTATAGCGCAGCAGCTCCACAGGTGGTTCCGGGGTTTGACCGTGAACAGCGACTTCGTGAGAAGCAGGAGCGTGAGCGTAGACTGAGACAGAAGCGCTTACAGCAGCATAAGAAGGAATTGCGTCGCCATCGTTTGCACGCATTTTATCTGACCCTGGGCCTCATTATTTTTGGCTCCTTGTGCACCAGCTACATTCATTTGCAGAATAGTATCACAACCAGCATGCATAATATTGCTGATTTAGAGAGCCAGATTACAGACTTGAAGGCACAGAATGCAGCAACAGAGAGCCGTATTCATACATCCACCAATCTAAGCGCAGTGAAGAGCCGCGCGGTTAACGATTTGGGAATGGTCTATGCAACGAGTGACCAAATAGTGTATTATGATATGCAGGATGAGGACTACATGAATCAGTATGACAGCGTTCCGTAGGAAGCGTGGATGAACATTGGTTAGAAATAGAAACAACAAAAAGCGAATAACGAAAATGACAAGAAGAATGCAGGGTAGACTATGGATCGTATTCAGTCTCATCTGCGTTCTTTTTGTGGTTCTGATTGGTCGTCTGATGTATATTCAGTACACCAGTGGTAAAAGATATGAGAAAATTGTGCTGTCTCAGCAGGAATACGACAGCTCCATTATTCCCTTCCAACGTGGTAATATAACCGACTCTAAGGGAACGGTGTTAGCAACCAGTATTGATGTTTACAATGTTATTTTGGATTGTAGCGTTCTTACTGCCAAGGAGAAGCACGTGGATTCCACCATTGCATTGGTGACTACATGTTTTCCGGAGATTACCGGCGAGACAATTCGCAAGCAGTTATCAGAGCATCCGGATAGTCGTTATGTGAAGCTGGCGAAGCGTGTGAGTTACGAAGCTAAGAGTAATTTTGTGACATTAGCAGATTCTGAAGAATACGAGGACAAGATTTCTGGTATCTGGTTTGAGAAGGAATATATCCGTAGCTATCCATATGGCTCTTTGGCTTCAGCTGTGATTGGATTCTCTACTTCCGGTAATCTGGGTGTCATTGGTTTGGAGAATGAGTATAACAGTTACCTGAATGGTGTGAATGGTCGTTCCTATGGTTATCTCAATGATGACAGCAACATGGAGCAGACCGTTATCGAGCCTGAGAATGGATACACGCTGGTTACTTCCATTGATGTGAATATCCAGAGCATTGTGGAGCAGGAGATTCTGAATTGGAACAATAGTTGCTTGGATGAGGAACATGTTATCGGTAGTGAACACACGGCTGTATTGGTGATGAATCCGCAGACCGGTGAGATTCTTGCTATGGCAACATACCCATTCTTCGATTTAAATAATCCAAGGGATTTGGTGGCTTCCGGCCTTTACAAGCAGGAGGAAGTGGATGCCATGACAGAGGATGAGAAGCTGGAGAAGCTGAACCAGTTATGGCAGAACTATCCAGTAACTTATACCTATGAGCCGGGTTCTACTTTTAAGCCTTTTACCTTAGCAACCGGATTAGAGACCGGAACATTGTTGGATGGAGATACCTTCTTCTGCGATGGTGGCGAAGAGGTAAGCGGTTACTTCGTTCGTTGTACCGGTATTACCAAGGGTGGACATGGTGAGGAGTCCCTGCAGAAGGCTTTGGAGGATTCCTGTAATGATGCGTTGATGCAGATGTCTTTCCGTATCGGTGGGGATAATTTTGCGAAGTTCCAGCACATCTTCGGATTTGGTCAGCGTACCAACGTTGATTTGCCGGGCGAAGCTCGTACTGATAGCTTGCTCTATGGTGCAGAGGATTTGAACCGAACAGCAGTCAACCTTGCAACCAACTCTTTTGGACAGAACTTTAACACCACAATGGTTCAGCTAGGCGCAGCGTTTTGTTCCTTGATTAACGGTGGTGATTTGTATCAGCCTCATGTGGTAACAACCATTACGGATAGAACGGGTCATATCGTTAAGAATATTGATCCGGTGGTTGAGAAAAAGACTATTTCCAAAGAGGTTTCCGATCAGTTGAAGACCTTTATGCGAGGTGTTGTTGTGGAAGGGACCGGTAAGTCTGTTGAAATCGAAGGCTATGATATCGGCGGTAAGACTGGTACAGCGGAGAAACAGCCGCGTGGTACCAACAATTATTTGGTTTCTTTTATCGGTTATGCACCGCAGGAGAATCCGCAGGTTATGGTATATACCATAGTGGATGTTCCAAATGTAGAGGACCAGGAGCATTGCCAGGGACCGAAAGAGATTACACGTAATGTTTTCAATCAGGTATTGCCGTACTTGGGAATCGAGCGCGCGGCAGTTGAGCCTGCAGAGTAAGAGAGAAGAGGTAGTCGTATGTTTATATATGGAAGCGTAGTAGATATTATTGCATTGGCTGTTAGCTTTGTGTTGGCAGTATTGTTGGGACATCAGGTAATTCCTGTATTGCAGCGCTTGAAGGCTAGCCAGACGGAGCGTAATATTATGGAGTCTCATGTGGCCAAGACCGGAACACCTACCATGGGTGGCGTTATTTTCTTAATCTCTATGCTGATTACCGGCTTGGCGCTTGTACGTGTACAGCCTGCCATGATTCCGGTTATGATTCTTACCATGGGATTTGGTTTGATTGGATTCTTGGATGATTATCTCAAAGTTGTATTAAAGCGAAGCGACGGATTGATTGCATGGCAGAAGATGTTGCTGCAAATCGCAGTAACTACCGTATTTGCAGTTTACATTGTAAAGCAGTCCGGAATTGAACTGACCATGCGCCTTCCTTTTACCGGTGGCAAGATGTGGGATTTGGGATGGCTTGCAATTCCGCTTTTGTACTTTGCAGTAATTGGAACCGTGAATGGAACCAACTTTACAGATGGCTTGGATGGCCTAGCTACCAGTGTGACCATCGTCGTTGTAGCGTTCTTTACCGTAGCAGCATTCAAACTTGGAGTTCCGGTAGATATCTTGGGATTCATCATGATTGGTGCACTTCTTGGATTTTTAGTGTATAATCGTCATCCGGCGAAGGTATTCATGGGAGATACCGGTTCGTTGGCACTTGGCGGATTCGTTGCCGGTATGGCATATATGCTTCAGATGCCATTGTACATTATTGTTGTTGGCATTATTTATCTGGTGGAGGTGTTGTCTGTTATCCTTCAGGTTGGCTCCTTTAAGTTAAGACATGGCAAGCGAATTTTCCGTATGGCTCCAATTCATCATCACTTTGAGTTGGGTGGATGGAGTGAAGTTAAGATTGTAATTGTATTTACCATTGTAACTTTGGTAGCTAGTATCATAATGTTTTTTGGAATTTAAGAAAGCGTGACAAGAGTGGCAGAGAAGTATTTAGTTATTGGAACCGGAATCAGTGGAATTGCAGCATGTAATCTATTGCAGAAGCATCAGGAGAAGGTGGTTCTTTTTGATGGTAATGAGCAGTTGGATATGGTTGCTTTCAAGTCCAAGAACCCGTCATTGGCGGATGTGGAAATGTATGTGGGACAGTTGCCGGAAACGGTATTAAAGAGTGTTACCACTGCTGTACTTAGCCCGGGAGTTCCAACGGACTTGCCAATGATTAACGACATGCGTGCTCGTGGAGTTAAGATTTCCGGCGAGATTCAGTTGGCTTATGAAATGGGCGCCGGTCAGGTGGTTGCCATTACGGGAACCAATGGCAAGACCACAACGACAGCATTAACCGGTGAGATTATGCGTCGCCATTTTGCGGATGTGCGTGTAGTTGGTAACATTGGTATTCCATACACCAAGGAAGCCGAGACTATGACAGTGGAGACCGTAACCGTTGCTGAGATTTCCAGCTTCCAGTTAGAGACCATTTCTACTTTTGCGCCACATGTCAGCGCGATTTTGAACATTACTCCGGACCATTTGAATCGTCATCATACCATGGAGAATTACATTCAGGCCAAGGAAGATATTACCAAGTATCAGGGCGTGAATGATGTGACGGTATTGAATTATGAGGATCAGGTGTTGCGTGAGTTTGGCAAGACCCTGAAGCACAAGGTGGTATTTTTCTCCAGTGCACAGAAGTTAGAGAATGGTCTGTATTATCAGGATGGACATATCTATTGGAACAGAGACGGCCAGACAGAAGAAATCATCGCTGTTGATCAGTTGCAGATTTTAGGCTTACACAATTACGAGAATGTTATGGCTGCTGTTGCTATGGCTGATGCCATGGGCGTATCTATGGATGAGATTCGTGAGGCACTTCGTGCATTCACCGCAGTTGAGCATCGTATCGAGTATGTTTGTGAGAAGCGTGGCGTGCGTTTCTACAATGATTCCAAAGGTACTAACCCGGATGCAGCAATCAAAGGCATCCAGGCGATGGACCGCAAGACTTGCCTCATTGGTGGTGGATATGATAAGGAATCTACCTACGATGAGTGGATTGAGAGTTTTGATGGCAAAGTCAAGCTTTTGGTTCTGATTGGACAGACCAGAGAGAAGATTGCAGAATGTTGTAAAAACCACGGATTTACCAATTATGTTTTTGCTGAGACATTCGAAGAAGCTATTGATAAATGCTATGCCAAAGCTGAGAAAGGTGATGCGGTTCTGTTGTCGCCGGCATGTGCTAGCTGGGGTATGTTCCCGAACTATGAGGAGCGTGGACGTATTTTCAAAGAATATGTTCGCAATCTCCCAGAATAATTACGACGATTTATTATAAGAAAGGAGGAGCCTATGGCGCGTAAGAGTAAGAATAAAGCACCGAGCAAACCGCATATTCAATATTTTGATTACAATTTATTGGCCATTGTGGTCCTCCTTCTGATTTTTGGTATGGTTATGATGTATAGCGCCAGTGCCTATATGTCTACTGTTAAGTTCAATAATCCGGTTTATTGGCTCCGCAAGCAGGCATTTGCTGCAGGATTAGGTATGGCGGCGTTGATTGTTGCGATTCGTTTGGATTATCACATTGTACGTCCTTTGGCCTTTCCGTTTTACTGTGCGTCCTTAGTGCTTTGCATATACGTATTGTTTACGGAATCTATTAACGGTTCCAGCCGTTGGATTTACATCGGCAAGGTTTCCGTTCAGCCTTCTGAGCTTGCCAAGGTGGCGGTTATTGTGTTAGTGGCACATTTGATTGCCAAGATTCCTCGTGAGCTTAGGGATACCAAGCAGGTCATTAAGTGCTTTTTGATTGTTTCTCCGATTCTAGGGGCAGTTGCTCTGGCGAATCTTAGTACCGCAGTCATTATTGCGGGAATTGCATTTATCATGTTGTTTATTGCCAGCCCGGATAAGAAGGCCTTCGCCGGACTTATGGCTTTGGGTGCTGTGGCATTGTTTGTTTTCGTTACAGCATTTAGTTATCGAAGTGAGCGTATCAGTGTGTGGTTGCACCCGGAGGATTACGATAAGGGATTCCAGACATTGCAGGGTTTGTATGCCATTGGATCCGGGGGCTTGTTTGGCCGTGGTTTGGGTGAGAGCATCCAGAAGATGGGATATGTTCCTGAGGCGCAGAATGATATGATTTTCTCCATTATCTGTGAGGAGCTAGGTATCTTTGGCGCCGTATGTATTCTGGTTCTGTATTTGCTTTTGATTTGGAGATTAATGATTATTGCGATGAATGCCAAGGATTTGTTTGGCAGCTATATTGCTATTGGAATACTTAGCCATATTGCATTGCAGGTCATTTTAAATATCGCAGTTGTTACCAACACCATTCCTAATACCGGTGTTATTTTGCCGTTTATTAGCTATGGTGGAACATCTATGTCCATTCTTGTAGCAGAGATGGGACTGGCACTGAGTGTGTCCAAGGGTATCGAACTGACTTAGAGATTGAGGATACTATGAGCAAAACCAAGAAAAAAGCTAAGGCGGATTTGGCCAGGGTCGCCAAGGAAAAGCGAACCTCCAAATTCCGTTTTTATTTGTTGAATATTATATTGGGACTCATCATACTAATTGTTTTTGCGGCCTTGTTTATCTATTTTTTCTGCCGTGTGGAAAAGGTGACGGTTGAAGGTAGTGTGGTCAATGATGATGCGATTATTCAGGCATACATTATGAATGATGAGTACTCGGTGAATGCAGTATATGATGTGTTTATTAACACAATTAAGCCTAAGAAGAATATTCCCTTTGTAGAGTCGTACAAAGTTCGGATGACGGGACTTAACGACCTTCTGATTACCGTTAAGGAAAAGGAGAGAGTGGGCGTTATCCCGGATGAGGCCAATGGACGATATGTTTACTACAATGAGAGTGGCGTGGTGACGGAATTGTCCGAGATGCTGCTAGATAATTTGGTGATGATTAATGGCGTCACCCTGGAGGATTCGGCTATTGGAGAGCGTTTGCCGATGGATAGTACCCAGCGGCGAAATCTGTTGTCTATTCAGAAACAGCTGCGTCAAGTGGACGTGGAGGTTTCTGCGATTAATTTCCAGGAGGATGGTTCTGTTAATATGAACTATCAGAATGTGATTATTAGCCTGGGAACCACTACGAATCTGGCACAGAAAGTGAAGCGTTTGCCGTACATATTACCTAAGCTGGAAGGTATGAGCGGAACACTACATCTTGAGGAGTGGACAGAAGAAAACACAGATATTGTATTTGAAAAAACGTAACACTTCATGTTGAAAAATCCTCATTTTTTTGGAAAATGGGTTGATAAATACCTTGAAAAACTATATCATATGGTAGTATGAATGGAAAAAGAGAGATTAACTGTACACGATTTGTGCAAGCAGTTTCGAGATAGAAGAGGAGGAGCGAACCGTGCTTGAACTTAATAGAAATGAAGTAGATGCCGGAGCAAAAATCATTGTCATCGGAGTCGGCGGCGGTGGAAACAACGCCATCAACCGAATGATTGATGAGAACATCGGGGGCGTTGAGTTTATCGGCATCAACACAGATAAGCAGGCTTTGACTCTGTGCAAGGCACCGACCTTGTTACAGATTGGCGATAAATTGACCAAGGGACTTGGAGCTGGCGCTAAGCCAGAGATTGGTCAGAAAGCAGCGGAGGAAAACGCAGAGGATATCTCAGCAGCCATCAAGGGTGCTGACATGGTTTTCGTAACCTGTGGTATGGGTGGCGGAACCGGTACAGGTGCTGCACCTGTCGTAGCTCAGATTGCGAAGGAGCAGGGCATTCTTACTGTTGGTGTTGTAACCAAGCCTTTCAAGTTCGAAGCTAAGACACGTATGAACAATGCATTGGCTGGTATTGAGAACCTGAAGGAGTTCGTTGATACTCTGATTGTTATTCCAAATGATCGTCTGTTAGAATTAGTTGATCGCAGAACCTCTATCGAGGATAGCTTGAAGAAGGCTGATGAAGTTCTTCAGCAGTCTGTTCAGGGTATTACTGATTTGATTAACGTTCCTGGATTGATTAACCTTGACTTTGCAGATATTCAGACCGTTATGCGTGATAAGGGTATGGCTCATATCGGTATTGGTGCTGCTAAGGGTGATGATAAGGCTATGGAGGCTGTTCAGCAGGCAGTATCCTCTCCATTGTTGGAGACTACCATCAATGGTGCAAGCGATGTTATTGTTAACATCTCTGGTGATATTTCCTTGATGGATGCCAACGAAGCAGTTGGATATGTTGAGAGTCTTGTTGGTGAGTCTTCTAACGTTATCTTCGGTGCGAAGTTTGATGAGAAGATGACGGATGAGGTTACCATCACTGTTATTGCTACCGGATTGGAAGAGACTTCTGTTGCTGGTGGTGTATTAGGCGGTATGCGTTATGCATCTACTCCTCGTGTAACACCTACTTTTAACGCAACTCGTCCTGTAGCACCTACTCCTCAGCAGGTTCGTCCTACCGAGGTTAGCATCAATGTTCCTACACAGCCAGTTGGTTCTGCAGCAACCGCTCCTGCATTCGCCGGAATCCAGAAGCCACAGCAGCCAGCTAGCACAATCAAGGAGCAGGACATCAAGATTCCTGATTTCTTGAAGAACACACATAAGTAATTATTAGGCCCCACGCGATTGCGTGGGGCTTATTTTTTATGAGGATACTACCTGCTAGTGTTGCCTATTTAATTTTCATTGAGCTTGTGTGGATGTATATTTCCCGCGAGATCGCTCTCGCTGCCGCTACGGACGTAGCAGATACTACAAAGCCTGCTTCGCAGCCTTTTAGTACTGACGTCCGCAGAGGCTCGCTACAGAAATACACATCTACACAAACTCTGGACTTTAGATTGATGATGGCAACACTAGCGGGTAGTTTCGTATTAAAAGCACCGCGAATCGCGTGTGTACAATGTGTTTTTTTGAAATCAGGGAGACCTTTTGGTCCTTTTGCCTTTCAATTACTACACAGTTATTATAAGATGGTAATTGTTAGACTTTTCTTTAGGGGAGAGCGGGTTTGAAGAATGACAATGCATAAAAATGGATGTGTGAAGGTTGGCAATACAGACATGTATTATGCGGCCTTCGGTGAAGGAAAAAAGAATCTGATTGTATTGCCGGGATTATCAGATGGTCTATGGACGGTGAAGGGGAAAGCATGGCTGTTGGCAGGCTCCTACAAGCCGTTTTTCGAGGATTACACGGTGTATATGTTCAGTCGAAAGAACGAGCTGCCGGAGGGTTATTCCATCGAGGATATGGCGGATGACCAAGCAGAAGCGTTGAAGAATCTTAGTATCGAGAAAACCATGGTTATGGGTGTATCGCAAGGTGGTATGATTGCGCAATACCTAGCTGCGAAGTATCCGGAGCTGGTGGAGAAGCTGATTCTTGTGGTAACGGCGCCCTACGCCAATGAGACGATTCGTTCTGTTGTTACCAAGTGGATTGAGATGACGAAATCCGGTACCCACACAGAGCTTATGCTAGATACAGCAGAAAAGGTATATACGAAGAAGTTTCTTGAGAAGAATAAGCGATATCTTTCTTATGTTGCCGGACTTACGAAACCGTCGAACTACGATAGATTCTGCAAGAATGCTCATGCGATTCTTGGTTTCGATGCAAGAGACGAGTTAAGTAAGATTCAATGTCCGACCTATATCTTATCCGGTAATTGTGACAATACGGTAGGCAATGATGCTCCTTATGAATTACAGCAGGGCATCACGCAGAGCGAAGTCATGATATTCGATGGATTAGGGCACGGACTGTTTGAAGAAGATCGGGATTTCTATAAAAAAGTGTACGAGATTTGTGAACGCTGAATGACAAGGCGAAGATTACTTGGACTTGAAATCACGACATGGAGGAATCAAATGACAGAAAAGATTTATGAAACATCCCATGGAAATATCCATTATTGGGTGAATGATGGGTTGGCAAAGACATCGGTTCAGTTGGTGTTCTTGCCGGCCTTAATTCTAATACCGATGCTCTGGAAGTAGTGAATGCTGTGATTGAGCGCATGGTTGGGATGGTAGAAGGATAAGAGAATCGGGAATTATTAAGAGGAAAACTATGAATAAGAAATTAAAAACAGGACTACTCTATGCCGCGCTTACAATCATTGGCGCCATCGGAGGTGGAATCTTAGGAAAATATATTATGCAGAATGAGCATTCCATTATGGAACTCATCTATGCGCTTGTATGGCTTTTTGTAGCGAACTTGGTAGGCGTTGTTGTACACGAAAGTGGGCACCTGGTGTGTGGGCGTAAGACGGGATACGAGTTCGTGTCTTTTCGTATCGGATCGATGACTTGGATTCGTGAGAATGGGAAGCTTGTGCGAAAGAAATTCAGCATTCATGGAACAGCCGGTCAATGTATTTTAATGCCACCGGAAGTGGAGCATCCGGAGGATATGCCTTTTGCTTTGTATTTTCTGGGTGGTGGATTGTTTAATCTGATTTCAGCCGCAATCTTTCTACCAATTGGAATTCTGATACCGAACTACTATGTCTCTATACCGGTAGTTTTCTTCGGAGGATTTTCGCTGCTGCAAGGAATCATCAACTTGGTGCCGCTTCAGTTGACAGTACCGAATGACGGATATCAGATTCTAAATCTTTGTCGCCATAAGGAAGAGCGTGTGTTGATTTATAAGCAGCTTCGCTTCAATGGTTTGTTATATCAGGGTTTGACACCGTCTGAGATTCCGGAAGAATTATATGATTTCGGCGAAGATAGTCGCGGACTTAGTGAGCTGATACAGGCAACTCGTTATCTGGATTGCAAGGATTTCCAGACAGCAGAGCGGCTAGTTGCTTCTTCTATCGATAGTGGCAAGATGATCAGTCTACACGAATTGGAAGCGAAGTCAGAATTACTATTCTGCAAAATCATGAATGGAGCATCCGAGTCCGAAATTAATGCTTTGTATGACAAGGAACTGAAAAAATACATCGCAGCTTCGGCAAAAACGCAGATTGCAAAACGCCGCACCATGTATGCGTATGACTTAATGATTACCAAAGATATGGAAGCTGCTGGGAAGGAATACGATGCAGCCATGGCCATGAAACAGACCTATCCATGTGCAGGTGAATTAAAGTCTGAGTTGGCCCTTATTGAGTACGTTGGAACGAAGTGTGCAGCATAGAGAAACGGGATGTTATTTGGAGGCGAAGAAGTGAAGGCAGAAGAGTTATGGGCAGAGTTTTGCTCCAAAAGAGGAATTGATAAAGATACGCCTTATGAGGCGTGGGGCTTCGGCAGAGATGGAGAGGAATCAGACCAGTTGGCGAAGTTGGTGGTAGAAGGAAAGAAGTTCGGTACAGCTAGTCTGTATGATGTGTATGAAGCTGAGGATGCGCTGGATGAACTTCCGAAGGTTGGCGGGTACAGCGTGATTTTGGATAGTCATGAAGAGGCGGTATGTATCATTCGAGATTATGATGTGTATATTCGACCGTTTCGTGAGGTTTCACCCTTTCACGCATATTCTGAAGGCGAAGGAGACCGTTCATTAGAACACTGGAGGGGCGTTCACAAAGAGTTCTTCGAAGGAGAAGCCAAAGAATGCGGAGTAACTTTTAGTGAAGAATCCAAAGTTGTATGTGAGAAGTTTACGCTGGAATATGTTGCAGGATGCGATGTTCCGGAGGGCGAACTGCTTTTCGTGGAACCTACCATGAACTATGCAGATGAGATTGTGGCATACCGACAGGAGATGCTGGATGTGAACTCGTCCTTTGATGGATGCTTCTCCATGAAGCGGATGCCGGATCCACAGGAATACGTGGATTATTGTATCGGATGGGCAAATCCAAGCCGTGAGGCGGATGTACATGGAGCATGGGGCAACGTACTTCTGGTAATCCGAAAAGCAGATAACAAGATGGTGGGATGCATGCAAGTGCATAACGTACTTACTCAGCGAATGAAAGATTGCACCGGACATGTGGGATACTCGGTACGTCCGGCTGAACGTAGACGTGGATATGCTACGAAGATGTTGGCCAAGGGCTTAGATTTCTTATCTTCCTTTGGGTTCAAAGAAGTGGTAGCGAGTTGCTTGCCAGAGAATACGGGAAGCAAGAAAACGATTCTGGCGAACGGTGGAGAGTATATTGATATCAGGTATCTCGAGAGTGATGATGTGAATCTGGAGAGGAATCTGATGCGTAACGTGATAAGACCACACCATGGTATGTGCTTTCAGTTCTATGAGGGCAAGGGGTATGATGAGAATTTTACGGACCACATGGGCCAAATCATTCATAAGATGGAAGCGAATCCATCCGGTAAGATTGTTGTATCTGCAACAACGGATATGGTATGTGCCAACTGTCCGAACAACCAGGGCGGTGTTTGCGAGTCCCAGGAGAAGGTTCTACGGTATGATACTGCCGTACTAGAGGCTTGTGAAATAGAGGATGGAGCAACTATAAACTACGAAGATTTTATCAGCTTAGTTCGTCATCGCGTGATAGATGCTGGACTACGCGAGCAAATCTGTGGTGACTGCGAGTGGAATGAATTGTGCAGGAGATAGCATATGATTTTATTAGTAATCGACATACAAAAAGGAATTACAGATAGCAGACTCTACAATTTCGAAGAGTTTGTTGATAACACAACAAAAATCATAGATACAGCAAGAGCGAATGGCGTAGAAGTCATCTATGTACAGCACGATGATGGCCCTGGAACCGGATTCTCTGTTGGCGATGTAGATTTTGAAATCGCAGATGAGGTTGCACCGCAGGATGGGGAGAAGATTTACTATAAGACAATCAACACCTGCTTTGGCAACGCAGAACTTGTAGATTACTTGAATCAGCATGCGAATAAGCAGTTGATGATAGTTGGGCTGCAGACAAACTTCTGTATTGATGCAACGGTGAAGTCAGCGTTTGAGCGAGGATATGAGGTCATCATTCCTGAGGGGACCAACTCAACCTTCGATAATGACTACATGGATGCCAAGACTACTTACGAGTACTATAACCACATGATGTGGCCGGAGCGGTTTGCAAAGTGTGTCTCTATGGATGAGGCAATTGCGATACTGGGGCAAAAGGACAAATAAGAAAGACAAGAGGATTAAGGAAAAAGATATGGATATTTGGCAAAAAATGTATGAACAAGCAAAGGCGCAGTACCACCCGGAGGAGGTATCGCCTTTTATATATGCACACAATGTAGTGGCAGCAGTAGAGGCCGAGAATGGCGACATCTACACAGGATTCTGCATTGAGAGCTGCAGTGGTGTGATGAACATGTGCGCGGATCGTATGGCAGCTTTGAACATGTATATGAATAGTGGTCAGACTAAGATAAAACGTTTTATTGCTTTTCGAGATGAGGCACCATCCGGCGGTGGTAGTGGCATGCCATGTGGGGCTTGCCGGGAGTTCTTTTACCAGTTGAATGAAGAGAACGAAGATATGGAGATTATGGTGGATTTTGCAACCCGTGAGACCATCACACTGAAGGAACTGATGCCGAACTGGTGGGGCAAAGAACGCTATGCGGAGGCTAAAAATGAGACTTGAGACAGAACGATTACTGATTACAGAGATGACGATGGATATGGCAATGGATGTCCATAAGAATTCTCTAGATGACGATATTCGGAGATTTGTTCCGGATGAAGTGTTTGAAACACTGGAAGAAGCACAGGAGACAATTGATTTTATCATGTCTCAATATGGAGCCACGGAGGGACCGCTTATTTACGCTGTACTTACGAAGGAGAATAATACCAACATCGGTTACGTACAGCTAGTGCCGATTGGCGATGGTAAGTGGGAGATTGGTTATCACGTAGCAAAGGCATATACCTGCAAGGGATATGCAACGGAGGCTGTGAAAGCGTTCTTGCCGGTGATTACAGAGCTGGTTGGCGTGACTGAAGTGTATGGAATTCGCCTTCTTGAGAATGTGGCTTCCGGTCGCGTACTTGAGAAGTGTGGATTTGAGACGTTCTTCACAGGAGAAGGATCATATCATGACGGTGTATATGAAATCAGCAAAAGTGTTTGGAAGAGATAAGTAGCGAATAATGGAAAAAGAATATACGAAATCATGAATAGGAATTGACAGAGGGTATTGTATGGA
>JAILCW010000087.1 GCA_024690265.1 Lachnospiraceae bacterium
GTTTTATCTGTTATGCTATTGCATTAAGAATAAGGATGTTGCGTTGGTGCTCCTTAGTGTGTTTGCCCTTGCTATCATCCGTTATGCGTTCTTTACGGGTCATGATCCAACCAGCCAGAATGCTACCTGGTTCCGAGGAGAATGGTGGTACAACGCAACCATCATGTTTGTAGTGGGACTGTGGTATGCAAGGTTACGAGACAGGATAGATGAACTGTTGGAACGGGGGTACAAGGTAATCTTTCCGCTGGTAGCTGTACTAACGGTAGCTTCGATGTACACCTCACGCTATGTGTTAGGACGCTATGGATACTATCATGAACAGCTAGCCTTTGGCCATCGTGATGCACTGATTACACTATTGGTACAAGGCATCTCATGCGTGATTTTTACGTTGATGATTGTGCTGCTAAATATGCGAATAACCATCGGAAATCCGATACTTCGATACTTGAGCAAGATTTCCGTGACGTTGTTCTTAGTTCATGGGTTCTTCGTGCATCGGGTGTTTGCCGAGGTGCATATGAGCGATTTTCTTCGTTATGCAGTGATTCTTGCAACTGGCATTGCATGTGCATCTATCGTTGCACCTGTCACACGATTCTTATCAAAACAGGCAATTGAATATCTAACTTATGAAAAGCCTAAGAATGATACCCTGGAGGCTGCCATACTAGAAAAGAAAGTGGCTAAACGGAAGCGGCAGAAGAAGGTGGCCCTTGCAACTGTACTTGTAGTGCTGGCGGTATACGTTGGATATCTGACCTTATTCCGGGATATGATTCGTCAGAGAGAGTATCGGGAAGAATCTGAGATGATTGCAACGGCCCAGGTGGGCGACGTGGTGACCTTTGGCCGATTTGACCAGACCTATCGATGGCCGGGCAAGGAGCGTATGCACTGGATTGTGTTGCAGGATGGTGGCGATAAGCTGTGTCTCATAAGTGAACAGGGCATCGAAGGCAGTTCCTACCATAGGAAGCACGAGGTAGTGAGCTGGAAGAAATCCGACCTACATGCCAGATTGAATTCCGATGAATTTACCACCATGTTCAGTGCTTATGAGTTGGAACGTCTGGAAATGGTGGATGGAGATCTAATCACGCTTTTGACACCGACTCAGGCGGAGAAGCTTTTTGATAGCCCAGAGACACGCGAGCTTGTGATTACAGCAGTAGCCATCCAGCATCGCACCAATATCAATGAACTGAGCAAGGACAACAACTGGGATATGAAGGGTTATCGCTCTTCCTGGTGGTGGCTACGTTCCGATACCGGAGTCGAGAGCCTCTATGCACCAATCGTAACCGTAGACGGCGAAATCAGCCTCGAAGAGAAAGAGGTCAATCGGCCGAGAGGCGCAATTCGACCGGTGATATGGGTGAAGAAGTAAGTATTGGTGATTCGTTGACGCATAGGATAGAACGTGTTAATATAATGATCCAAAAAGTGCTACCGATAGACGGTTAGCCGTTGCAAAAGAATTTGTTAAAAGGAATAACCGCTTCAGTTTGCTAGGCCGGGGCGGTTATTGTTCTGAAAGTCAATATAAAATGAACTGAAACGTCCGGTATTTACCGGGCGTTTTAATTTTGGAATTTTGACATGTGTCCAAAGATTGATAAATTCTTGACGAGGGGGGAGACGTGGTAAAATCCTACGGCTAAAAGGAAAAGCTTAAAACCAAACGAGACGAAATATCGTCTTATAAACAGAAACAAATATTATGTACCGGGAAACAGATTCCGACAGGAAGGAGTAAATAATATGAAAAGAAAGATGGTAACGAAATTATTAGCACTAATGGTATTTGCATTTGTTGGAGCAGGTGCAATGTCACCGATGATGGTGCATGCGGAAGGATTAGAAGAAGCGCCAATTCGAGCTGAGTATGATGCTATTGCTTCGGATGGTTCAACAGTACATGTTATTGATCAAACTACGGAAGGTGGTCCGCAGGTGATATCAGATCAGGGACATGGGATGACTTATGAAGAGGCAGAGGCATTGGATCGACTACTTCATCCGGAAAATTATCCTGAAGTGAATCAAGAGCAGGGGGCTACGATAGAAGATCCAGAAGGATTAGTTAGATTTGTGTCGCGAATGTATTCCGTGGTGCTTGGTCGTAAAGCAGACCAAGAGGGATTAAATGATTGGGTTACAAAACTAGCTTCCGGACAGGCTCAGGCAGTAGACATCGTACAAGGATTTATGTGCTCTGAAGAGTACGTGAATAAGTGTAAGTCCAATGTTGAAATTGTAAATGATTGCTATCATGCAATGCTTGATCGTGATGCAGATGTGGACGGATATAATGATTGGGTATCAAAGCTAGATACCGGTATGTCTGTTAATGCAATTCTGGCGGGATTTGTAGGCAGTCAGGAGTTTGGAAATCTGTGCCAGACTTATGGTATTGAGCCGGGCTCATACACTAGTGGTGAAGCACGTGACCAGAATGCAGGCGTGACTTCTTATGTGGCACGCTTGTATACCCAGGCATTAGGACGTAATTATGATGCTGAAGGATTAAATAGTTGGTGTGGAGTAATTGTTGCTGATACTAGTCGTGATAATATTATCCAAGTTGCGGCTGACGGATTCTTTCACTCTCAGGAATTTGTGAACAAGAACTTAGATGATACCGAGTATGTTAAGGTTCTGTATCGTACGTTCCTTGGACGTGAGTGCGACGAAGAAGGTCTTGGTCACTGGATTGGTCAGTTAGATGCAGGCGCAAGCCGTGATGATATCTTACCAGGATTTGCAAACTCTCAGGAGTTCAGCGATATCATGGCACAATATGGTCTATAAAAAGTAAAACTAAGGGCTCCATGTATTGTACATGGAGCCCGTCTAGTTTACTCTACAGACTCTCCTTAATCTTGATATTGATGTCTGTATAGTTCGTCGCCTCATCGGGCAACTTCCCCAAAACGAGAACATCTGCCAGCAAAGAGAGGGCACGAGACCCTTGCGAGACAGGATCCTGACAGATGGTAGCTGTAATAATATCAGAGCGAATATATTCTCTGGTGGTTTCGATGTCGTCAAAGGTGATGACCTTGTAATCACCCTCAGCAGCCGCAATGGCTTTGCAACCGCCGTACACACCGCCGGCAGTAAAGAAAAATGCGGTAATATCCGGATCATCGGATAACATCTTCTGAACAATCTCATAGGAACGATAATCATCGTCCTTGCATTCCTCAATATCAGAAATGACAAGTCCAGGGAACTTGCGACCAAGAATCTCAGTAAAGCCCTGGACTCTGGCTTCGTGGCCCTGAAGCTCGTGAGAACCGGTAATGATGCCGACGCGGCCGCTACCTCCGGTAATCATACCCATCAGACCACCGGCAACCTGCCCGCATTTGAAGGGGTTCGAACCCACATAAGCCAGACGATGGGAATCGTTGATGTCGGTGTTAACCGTGATGACCGGAATGCCATCAGCCTCCAGCTGCAATAGCTCCTTTTTCACTGATTCGTGGTTGCATGGAGCAATGATTAACCCGTTGATGCCAGACTCAACAAGCTCGCGAATGCCTGCCACTTGGGCCTTCTCATCGAAATCTGTCTGTCGGTATAAAAGCGAGATGCCGTAGACAGAAAGCTCTTCATTCTTCTCGGCGAGTCCTTTCTTGATGTCCTCAAAAAACAAGCCGGACTGCTCGAAAAGCAGAACACCAATCTTGAGGTTACGCTTCTGAACCGCCAAGGCAATGCCGGCCTTGTTGGGCTCGTAGTTGGACATCTCGGCAATCTCTAATATTTTCTTTTTGGTTTCTTCGCTGACTCCGCCGCGGTTATTCAGCACACGGTCCACAGTTCCTCGGGACACACCGGCGAGAGCAGCAATTTCTTGCATAGTTGGCATATTTATACTCCTTTGGGCTCCCTGCGGGATCACCCGGATGCGATAAATCAGTGTAATGGTAACATATATACAAGTGTAAAAAAAGTGCACGTGCACGGAATAACATTTTTTTTGTGAAAATGCTCCAAAAAGTCGCCTCATATTTCTTATATTTTGATTCATTGCAATTCATTTTTTTACAAGCTATATTTAGATTGTAACGTGCACGTGCACGAATGATGTGATTCGGGGGAAGGAGATGCTATGTTATACGTAGGAATTGACCTTGGTACCTCTTCCGTCAAGCTGTTATTGATGGATGAGAAGGGGGATATCAAGAAAATTGTAACAAGAGAATATGACTGCCAGTTCCCACATCCAGGCTGGTCCGAGCAGGATCCATACGTCTGGTATGAAGAGTCCATGAAGGGCTTGAAAGAACTTGTGGCAGATTGTGATAAGAGCCAGGTAGCAGGCATCAGTTTTGGCGGACAGATGCATGGCTTGGTAATCTTAGATGAGAATGATGCTGTGATTCGTCCGGCGATTCTATGGAATGACAGCCGTACTACAGAAGAGAATGACTATTTGAATAATGAGATTGGCAAGGACAAGTTGTCTAAGTATACCGCCAATATTTCATTTACCGGATTTACCGCATCCAAGATTCTGTGGGTGCGCAACAAGGAACCAGAGAATTTTGCAAGAATTAAGAAGATTATGCTTCCGAAGGACTACCTGGCATACCGCCTGACCGGTGTGAACTGCACTGATTATTCTGATGCATCAGGTATGTTACTTCTGGATGTTGCCAACAAGAAATGGTCCAAGGAGATGTGTGAGATTTGTCACATCACAGAGGATATGCTTCCAACTCTTTATGAGAGTTATGACAAAGTCGGGACCCTCCTTCCTCACGTTGCCACGGAGCTTGGTCTTAGTGATCAGGTTATCGTGGCAGCTGGTGCCGGCGATAATGCAGCAGCAGCTGTTGCTACCGGAACAGTAGGCGAGGGCAATTGTAACATTTCTATGGGTACCAGCGGTACCGTATTTATTTCATCCGAGAAGTTCGGAGTAGATGAGCACAATGCGCTGCATTCCTTTGATGCTGCTGATGGTGGTTATCATTTGATGGGATGTATGCTTTCCGCTGCCAGCTGCAATAAGTGGTGGATGGATGAAATCATTGGAACTAAGGATTACGCCGCTGAACAGAAAGACATCACCAAGTTGGGTGAGAATCACGTGTATTTCCTGCCATACCTGATGGGGGAGCGCTCTCCTTATAATGACCCCTACGCCAGAGGCACCTTCATCGGTATGACAATGGATACAACCCGTGCAGATATGACCCAGGCTGTATTAGAGGGCGTTGCTTTTGCATTCCGTGATTCCATTGAAGTTGCCAGAAGTCTTGGAATCAAAATTGAAGCATCCAAGATTTGCGGTGGTGGTGCCAAGAGCCCATTGTGGAAGACCATTATGGCTAATGTATTGAACATCCGACTGGATGTGCTTAAGACCGAAGAAGGTCCATCCATGGGCGGTGCAATGCTTGCGGCAGTCGCCAATGGTGAATATGCCTCCGTTGCAGAAGCAGCCCAAGCTATCGTTGAGGTTGTAGACCATGTGGATCCAACTCCAGAACTGGCTGCCAAGTATGAGGCTCGTTATCAGCAGTTCCGTCAGGTATATCCAACGGTTAAGGAATTGTTTCCAAAGTTGCATTAAGCGCCAGGGGGCAATCCCCGGCGTCAAGATATGAAAATGAAGTATGTATGTTAGGAGGAAAACAACATGAACAACATTCCAAAAGTTAAAATCGGTTTGGTTGCAGTCAGCCGTGACTGTTTCCCGGAAAGTCTTTCCGTTAATCGCCGCAAGGCATTGGTAGAGGCTTACAAGGCTAAGTATGATGCAGCAGACATCTATGAATGCCCAATCTGCATCGTAGAGAGCGAGATTCATATGGTACAGGCTCTTGAGGATATCAAGAAGGCTGGATGTAACGCACTGTGCGTATATCTTGGTAACTTTGGACCTGAGATTTCCGAGACCTTGCTTGCTAAGCACTTTGATGGACCTAAGATGTTCTGTGCCGCTGCAGAGGAGAGCCAGAACGACTTGATTCAGGGCCGTGGTGATGCATACTGTGGTATGTTAAATGCAAGCTACAACTTGAAGCTTCGTAACACCAAGGCTTACATCCCGGATTATCCGGTAGGTGATGCTGAGGATTGTGCAGACATGATTCATGAGTTCTTACCAATCGCTCGTGCAGTTATCGGCCTTACCAACCTTAAGATTATTTCCTTTGGACCACGTCCAATGAACTTCCTTGCATGTAACGCTCCAATTCAGCAGCTTTACAACTTGGGTGTTGAAATCGAAGAGAACTCTGAGTTGGATCTTTTCGAAGCATTCAACAAGCATGCTGGAGATGCTCGTATTGCTGACGTTGTTAAGGATATGGAAGCAGAGCTTGGTGCTGGCAACAAGAAGCCGGAAGTACTTGAGAAGTTAGCTCAGTATGAGTTGACCTTGTTAGATTGGGTTGAGGAGCACAGAGGCTATCGTGAGTACGTATGTATCGCTGGTAAGTGTTGGCCTGCATTCCAGACTCAGTTTGGCTTTGTTCCATGCTATGTTAACAGCCGCTTGACCGGTCGTGGCATTCCTGTATCCTGTGAAGTTGATATCTACGGTGCATTGTCCGAGTACATTGGTACTTGCATCAGTGATGACATCGTTACCCTCCTTGATATCAACAACTCCGTACCTAAGGATATGTACAAGGAATCCATCGAGGGCAAGTTCCCATATACGCATACTGATACCTTCATGGGCTTCCATTGTGGTAATACCTGCTCTAAGAAGCTTGCAGCTTGTGAGATGAAGAATCAGCTCATCATGGCTCGTTCTCTTCCGGTTGAGGTTACCAACGGAACACTTGAGGGAGACATTGCTCCTGGAGATATCACCTTCTATCGTTTGCAGTCTACATCTGACAACAAGCTTCGTGCTTATGTTGCAGAGGGTGAAGTCCTTCCGGTTGCAACCAAGTCCTTCGGTGGCATCGGTGTATTCGCTATCCACGAGATGGGACGATTCTATCGCAACGTATTAATCGAGAAGAACTACCCACATCATGGTGCAGTAGCATTTGGACATTACGGCAAGGCATTGTTTGATACCTTCAAGTACATTGGAGTTCCAATGGAAGACATCAACTACAATCAGCCAAAGTCTGTTCCATATCCAACAGAGAATCCGTTCTCATAAAGAAAGATTGAATTAGGACCAAGAGGCCTCCGTGCTAGTACGGGGGCCTTTTTTTACAAAATAATCCTAGTCTTTTCTTAAAATAGGCGATTGTACGTTGGTGAGAACTACAGTAAAATATTAGTGGGGAAAGCTATGTACATACTTTACATAAGCTAATAAATATGACTGGAGGAAACTAGAGAGGAAATGACAAAAGCAAAGAAAAGAAACTTTTTTCAAACCGTTCTGTTCCAGAACGTTGGAATTAACGTTGCCATTTTAGTGTCTTTTATGGTGACGATTTCCATTGTTACCCTATCTATTAATTCAATGATTGCCAAGGCGAATCAGACCACGAACCAGGTAGTACAGCTCCTTAGCGCAGAAAAGGAACTTCGTGAGGATGTGGTATCCATTCGTGGTAACATTTCCTACATTATGGGTTTGTGCCTGGGTGGTAAGAACTATGATTATGGTGATGCAGTCGTAAGCATTCAAGAGAAGACTGCTGATATCAACGAAAAGTACGATTACATCGCCAATAAGAGTATTGTGGCAGGCTCCCAGGAGACAGCGCAGTTAGGTGAAGCCATTAGCGTTGCCAATGCACAGTTTGACAAGATGGGGAAGGCTGCAGAACTGAAGAATTTTTTGGTATTTACTTCTGAGTACAATCAGAATACCTATGATGACAACGGCGAGGCTTTGTTTGAAGCATTAGATGCCATGGATAACAAGGTAGATGCGATTGTTGCTTCCAACGAGAAGAATATGTTGAAGCTACGTCGTGAAACCACTGTGAAGATTTCTATTTGCTTTATTGCAGTGATGGCAATTGTTATTATTGGAATCATTTTGAATTATCTTCGTATCAACAAGAAGGTGAATGCTATCACCAAAGAAATCCGCGGAATCATTACGAAGATTCAGGCCGGTGAGGGAGATTTAACATCTCGTATCAAGACCAGAACTAACTCAGAAATTGGTGAAATCGTTGATGGATTCAACCTCTTTGTAGAGACCCTTCAAATGATTATCGCAGATGTTAAGCAGGGAAGTACCGTATTGGATCACACCACAGAATCTATGTCCGGCAAGCTTTCCATTGCCAGTGATAGTGTTACCAATACTTCTGCGGCATTACAGGAATTGACGGCAAGTATGGATACATTAGAAGAGACCGCACAGCGCATGCAGGAGAAGTTAGATGATGTTCGCCGTGCAGCAGATGAGATTTTAGAGAATGCTTCTGCCGGTGAGATGACAGCTCAGGAAGTTAAGAGCCAGGCAAGATCCATGAAGCAGACAGCCATCGAGAAGAAGGAACACACCGGTGATCGCATTGCTGAGATGAGTGCTGTTTTGGAAGTATCCGTTAAGGAAAGTGCTAAGGTATCTCAGATTGATGAATTGACCAATGACATCTTAAGCATTGCAAGCCAGACCAACCTCTTGGCATTGAATGCTTCCATTGAGGCTGCTCGTGCAGGTGAGGCAGGACGTGGATTTGCGGTCGTAGCGGATGAGATTGGTAACTTGGCTTCCAACAGTAAGAACACAGCAAGCCGTATTCAGGAGATTAGTAGTGAGGTTACGGAAGCAGTCAATGCTTTGGCAGCCAATGCCAGTGAGATGGTAACCTTTATCAATGAGACTGTATTAACGGATTATGATGCATTCGTTTCTTCCGGTGAGAACTATGACTTGACTGCAGATATCATGGATGATTTGTTACGCGAGTTTACCAAGCGAGCAGACCACTTACATGAGATTATGAAGGATATGGGTATCGCAGTAGAGGCCATCAATTCTTCCGTAAGCACAAGTACCAAGGCGATTAACGAATCTGCCAATAATGCAACTGAGATTGTAGAGCAGATTAATGGAATCACAGAGCATATGGGCGTTACCCGTCAGGTAAGTGAAACCTTGAATGAAACCTCTGCAGTCTTTGCAATCGTATAATATATATTGTTTGAAATCCAACACAGAGCCACACCCTTGCGGTGTGGCTTTTGTTTGCTATAATGGGGTCATGAAAACGAAACGAGTACAAACATCAGAAACATTTCTTGTTGGAGCCATTCTTTCTTTGTCCGGTGGCTTTCAAGATGCATATACGTACTGCTTGCGCGATCATGTTTTTGCCAATGCTCAGACCGGCAATATCGTCCTTATGAGCCAGCATTTTATGTTGGGTGAATTTGTGGAGGGACTCAAGTATTTATTGCCGGTATTCTTTTTTGCACTGGGAATATTGATTGCAGAACAGTTGGGCGCTCGTCGCAAGAAGCTATCGGTGCATTGGCGCCAGATTATTGTTGTGGCAGAGATTATAATCCTAGGCGTTGTTGGCTTTGTACCGCAACAGTACAACATCATTGCCAACGTGTTGGTGTCCTTTTCCTGCGCTATGCAGGTACAGACCTTCCGTAAATTAAATGGATATGGATATGCCACTACCATGTGCATCGGCAATTTGCGTAGCGGAACAGAAAGCTTGTCAGAGTATCTACGGAACCATGATCGAGGTGCACTGGTTAAGGCAATGCATTATTATGGTATTATCTTTGTATTTGCCATAGGTGCAGGCATTGGAGGCTTAGTGTCCATGCAATATGGATATGGCGCCATCTGGATTTCTTGTGGGTTATTGATTGTGGCATGCATTTTGATGAATCGTAAATACTTGGAACCGTAAAAGGGCGTCACCACTGGGTGACGCCTTTTTCTAATCTTGTTTGTAATATGCAAGGATTTCCAAACTTAAATCACTGAGCTGGTATGCATCGTCTTTGGCGATGCTATTGGAAAGCTCATCCTGAGCCAAACGGAACTCTATGATTTCTTCCGGAATGGCCTCTAGCTGTTCTATCCATTTGTTGGCTACGGTTTCGTTCCCGTCGGCCAATGCGCTTTCAATTCCTCGACCATAGAAAAGAATCAGATTGTCATAATTGGCAAAGTCATATCTATGGTACTTTACAGCATTTTTGGCACGGTCAATGGCAAAGGTGTAATTGTTTTGCTTGTCATAATAAATGCTTAACGCGTTGTAGGCGGTGGGGTTCCATGGATTCTGTTTCAGCAATTCCTCCGCACGGGCGGGAATCGTCTCTAGCGTCATGTCGGAACTAAGGTCATACATTCGAACCTGCCAATTCCAAGGATACATGGCCATGGAAGTCTTATAGTGTCCCGTTAGAGACGCAAGGTCTGCAACTGCAAGCCAACCTAGGCCAAGACAGCAAATGGAGGTTGCAACCACTATGCCAATTGGCTTGCGAGGCAATGGAACTGTGACAGCGGGGCTTTGCTCCGTCTCCCAGGGAATCAGAAGTAGGAATACCAGAACTATACTTTCGTACTGCATATTAAAATCAACAAACATGATGATGCCGATGGTAATCAAAAGCCACCGTTTCATGCTGCGTTGTTTCCACAGACACATAAGTATAAATGTTGTAAAACCAACAAAACCTATAATGCCATGATCTAATGCGATTTGTAACCAATCGTTATGAACGAACTGGACGGAGTAGGGGCCTGTTTGTATAGCGTTTTCCATCATGGTAAATCCCTTATATCCCAAGCCCAGAGGGTTTGCTAATAGTACAGTCCATCCATCTCGCCAACAAATGATTCGTTCAATGAGGGTGCCGGAATGGAGCGACGTGGTGACGAATCGCCCAAAGCTTGTGGTATTGCCTGTGAGAAATACGTAGCAGACAAAGGATAATAGTATCGCAATGGAAAATAGTAACAGAAAAATCCGTTGTTTGGTCATACGTGCAGCGATGAAGCAGATGCTTGGAACCAACAACATAAAGGCGCTACGGCTGCCGGTCCAAAAGATACCGCAGAGCAGACAAACAAATTGGAGATAAAACAAAACTTTAGGATATTGCTCGCGGTACTGAAATACCAGAATGACCCAGCCTATTAGCAGATATAGGCCCAATGCATTGGCATAGAAGAAGTGTCCACCCAATCGTTGCAACACAAAGAACTCCCGTTGCAGAGCCGGAATGAAAAAGGTGATACATCCGGTAATCACGATACCGCAACCAATGGCCGGAATCAGCTCTAGTACGTGGTCTCGTTCTTCTGAAGAAACTTGCAACAGGAATAACACAAAGAGTCCATCACAAACAAGACGCAGGATTCCAAGAATTGCCATGCCATGGGAAGGTGTGGAAATGACGGCAATGATACTTCCAATCAATAGAACCAAGGGGCCAATTACCATCTCCCGGGAACATAGCACAATCTTGCTTTGTCTCCAGATAAGAAGCAGGAAACCAGTGGCAGATAGAATACCCAGGAAATACATGACAGAAAGCTGATTGCTGCGCTGCAAAAGGACAGAAAGCAATAGCAATCCGCCCAATAGAATACGCGAAATAGAAGTGTTTGTATGCATGAATTCTCTCCCCAATACGATATGCGGCCGATTGCCGCTTCTCACATAGATGTTCTTATTATATATCATAATGAACAAAATATGTCGAATTGTTTGAAAATACTAGCCGAAAAGTGTAAAATATTGGTGAATATATATCTTGAGAGGGGAGTCATTATGCAAGAAAAGAAGCTAAAGGGGAAAGCTATACTTGCAATTGTAATTGCGGCACTCGCGATTGTAGCGGTAATTCTGGCCGTAGTTCTCATGAATCAAAACAAATTAACAGCCATGGTAATGCGTCTAATCCGCCAGGATGGTACGGTTGCGTTGCTGGACGAAAGTGGACAGAGCGTAACCATTATGGACAATATGAAGCTATATTCCGGTAATGCATTAGAGACCGGTGGTGACGGATTGGTGGATTTGTCCTTGGATGAAAGCAAGTACCTGACGGTTGGAAATGATAGTAAAGTCGGCTTTGAGAAAAACGGTAAAGCTTTGAAACTGAATGTTGAAGAAGGCCGTCTGTTTTTCAATGTAGCTGAAAAGCTGGAAGCAGATGAAACCATGGATATTAGTACATCCACTATGGTGGTTGGCATTCGTGGTACCAGTGGTGAAGTGGATATCATAACCGGCAATTTGTATGTGGGTGACGGAACATTGCATGTTACAGGTTATGATGAGGCGACCGGTGACACCGTCGAAGGGGACTTTACGGCGGGACAGGTGATCCATGTCTATGTTGGAAAACAGGTCAATGGTAAGAATGTTGCATTTGAATGGTCTAATTATACCGAGAAGGAAATGCCGGATGAAATGGTTCGGAACATGGTATTGAATCCGGAATACTTTGAGACCGTGTTAAGTGAAACGGATTTCTCTGCAAAGGAAATCATTAAGGAAGCAATTAAGCGTGAGATTCTTCCTCCGGAACAAATGGTGCTGTCCGAGGCAAATCAAAAGTTAGTTGAGGAAGCCAAGGCGGAAATAGAGGAAGAGAATAACAAGACCACGCAGACAACAGAGACCACCACTACAGAGCAAACCACAGAGACTGAGGAAGAAGAGGACGATACGACTACAACGCAGACCACGAGACGTCGTACCACCACTCAGCCTCAGACCCAGGAAGAAGCCCCAGCCCCAGCCCCGGCTCCGGCACCGGCTCCAGCCCCGGCCCCAGCACCGGATCCGGCACCGGCACAGTCCGATAGTAGTGATACACAGCAGACCACAGAAGAGCAGCAGGAAGAAACGACCTATTCCATCACCATTGGAAGTGCTACCGGTGGAAGCGCATCTGCCAGTGCAACAACCGCTGCAGCAGGTACACAGATTACTCTGACCGCTTCTCCGTCCGAAGGATATGAGTTTGATAGTTGGAACGTAACAAGCGGTGGTGTCACCATTGAAAACAATGCATTTACCATGCCGGAAAGTGATGTATCTATTACACCGGTATTTAAGGAAACAGAGAAGCCTACCTACAGCGTAACCATTGGTTCTGCAACGGGAGGTAGTGCATCCGCAAGTGTTACCAGTGCAATCGCAGGAACAGAGGTAACCCTTACCGCAACACCGGATACGGGCTATGTATTCGATAGTTGGAGCGTCACAAGCGGTGGCGTAACCATTACGGATAATGCATTTACCATGCCGGAGAGTGATGTTTCCATTACACCGGTATTTAAGCAAAATGTATTTAGCATTACCGTGAACCAGGCTGAGGGTGGAACCGTAACCGCCAGCGCAACGGAGGCAGAAGCCGGTACACAGATTTCACTTACCATTACACCGGATACCGGATATCGATTTGAGCGTTGGGCAGGAGTATCTCCGGAAGACGTTCTCATCGAGGATAGTTCCTTTATCATGCCGGAAAGCGACGTTACTATTTCACCTGCATTTATTGTAAAGAGTCCACATAATGTAACAGTTTCCTGGTTCGTTGGTGCAGATGAAAACCCGCTTGATACATGGGGTACTGCTTCTGTTTCACCGGAAACCGATAGAACCACAGAAGGTCCATCTACAGGAAATGCTTACCGTTCATCTATTACGATTACAGCATACGAAGGTGATGAGATAACTATTACGGCAACGCCGGAGGATTGGTATATCTTTAATGGTTGGACAATTGAAGGTAATGCAGAAGGATTGGATAGTGGACAGGCAACCAATACCTTTATCATGCCGGATGAGGATGTTGTAGCCAAGGCAGACTTTATCGAAAAGACGTATCATATAACGCTTATATATGACGAAGTTATGTTAGGTGTATATTATTCGGATGATGAAGAACATGAAAATGTGATAACAAGCGGTACCGTCATTGATTGGGTTGGTGGTGTTGATGTGTCGGGACTGAACTTTGACGTAGATATTCATGAAACAGGCGGCAATTCAAGCTACATGATTAATTCTATAACGACAAGCACCGGACAAACCATAGAGGTAGATGACAATATGTTCTACTTCCATCCGAATGCGGATGATCCTGTTGACATAACCATTACCATCTCTTCAGCAGAAGTACATTAATCGTTTATAGGGGAGAATACATGAAACTTACCGTACGCGGAGCCAGAGGCTCCGTGCCGGTAGCTGGAGCAGCCTTTGCTACCTATGGAGGGCAGACCTCCTGCTACCAGCTTGATATTGGAGGAAAACAGATTTATTTGGATGCCGGAAGTGGAATTATTCCGGCATCCTTCGACGTGGCGAAGAGTACCTACATTCTGTTGAGCCACCTACACTTGGATCATATTCAGGGACTTCCATTTTTCTCTGGATTGACTCACGGGGAATCTCGTATTCATATCTATGGCAACGTTGGAGATGGGGCAGAGTATTCCGGTATCCAGGAGGCAATTAACACCGCATTTGGCAAGCCTTTCTGGCCACTGACTATTGATGAGTACCCTGCTACCGTAGATTGGCAGGATATTCGTGTAGGGGATTGTCTCACCTTTGAACCCAATGTAGAGGTGACTACCATGGCATCCAATCATCCTGGCGGAAGTATCATCTATGGTATCCGTGCAGAGGGATATTATGTTGTATATGCAACGGATTTTGAACATGGAAGTGCCAAGGATGAGGAACTGATTGAGTTTGCCAGAGATTGCGATGTGCTCATTTATGATGGTCAGTACACCCGGGAGGAATACAAGAAGTTTCAGGGGTATGGTCATTCTACCAAGGAACGGGGACTAGAGATACTAGAGGCCTGCGGGGGCAGGCAGATTCTGTTTAGTCACTATCACACCACCCATACCGATGCTTTTCTTGCAGAGGAGGAAAAGCGCTTAGTAGCTATGGATGGACGTGTTCGTTTTGCAAAAGTGGGAGAAGTCATCGATTTTCCGTAACGACGAGGGGGTACAACCATGAAGGAAATGACCAAAGAACGCCTGATGCAAATTGCAATTGCAATTACAGCGGAAAAAGACATCAATGTCGTATTAGAGAATATTTTGACCGAAGCCATGGACTTCGTGAATTGTGATGGAGGGACAATCTATGTGGTGAAACCGGATTGTCTTGCGTTCCATACTGCAATCACGAGGTCCAAAAACTTTTTTATGGGCAAAAATCAGGGAAACATGACCCTGCCACCGGTTCCTTTTTCCAAGAACCATGTATGTGCAGTATGTGCCATGGATGATCGGCGTATCAATATCCCAGACGTATATGAAGCAGAGGGGTTCGATTTTAGCGGAGCCAAAAAGTACGATGAAATGAACAATTATCGTACCAAGTCCATGATGGTACTACCCATGGAGGATGATCGCGGCAAAGTAATTGGTGTGCTGCAGCTTATCAACGCCATGGATGATCATGGCGAGATTGTTCCATTTCCAACAGAAGCAGAGAAAACGGTATATGCCCTTAACTCCCTTGCCGGCGTTAGCCTGCGGAACAAGAAACTGACGGAACAGGTTAAGGATTTGCTTCACAGCTTCGTGGGAGTTATGGCTACAGCCATTGATACCCGAAGCCCTTATAATGCCAACCATACCAAGAATATGGCCCGTTACGGCGAGCGTTTTATCACTTGGCTCAATGCCCAGGATTACGATTGGAAGTTCCCACAGGAGGAGATTGATCCTTATATCATGAGCATCTGGCTGCATGATGTGGGCAAACTGGTTATTCCGCTGGAAATCATGGACAAGCCGGATCGTATGGGAGACCGCATGGATGCGTGGCTCCACAAGATGGATATCGCTGCATTGATGAATCGTGTGGCAATCTTAGAACACCCGGAGTCTGCTGCTGAGGTGGAAGCCCTTCAGAAAAAGATGGATGAGGCCAAAGAGCTGATTCTTAAGTCCAATACGGCGGGATTTTTACCTAATGAAACACTAGAGGCTATTCGAGAGGCCGCAACCATTATGGTGACTACGGCAGAGAATGAGCAGGTACCGCTGCTGAATGCTGACGAATTGCATGCCATGCAGATTCAAAAGGGAACACTGACGGCGGAAGAACGTGACATCATCCAGAGCCACGTGGTACATACCCATCGCCTATTGAATGAAGTGCACTTCGAAGGAGATTATGAGATGGTTCCGGCCTGGGCCAGTGCCCATCATGAGTTCCTGGATGGAAGCGGATATCCGAATCATGAGACGGCAGATACCATCCCAAAGGAAGTACGCCTTTTGACCATTCTGGATGTTTACGATGCATTAACGGCGGAGGATCGACCCTACAAGCCACCAATGCCGATTGAAAAGGCATTTGGAATCTTAGATGCCATGGTTGGTGAGGGCAAGTTGGACGGAGAGATTCTTCAGATGTTTAAGGATAGTGAGGCCTGGAAAAAGGAGGGTGTATGAATTTTATAACCCATAGCAGATTGGTAAAACTTGGTGTGGCTGCCATTACGGCAGTAGTGATTACGCTGTTGGCGGGCCTGGGTGTATTTCGCTGGTTGGATAATCGCGTGGCAGATATGGTTTATCAGAAGCAGGAACTTACCTCCGGTAAAGTGCTGGTTATCGGTATTGATGAGAAGGCATTGCAGCAGTATGGCCCATTCCAATCCTGGGACCGCAGCATTATGGCCAAGGCCTTGGAACAGTTGGCTTCGGATACAGAGCGTCAACCGGCTGTAGTGGCTATTGATACCCTCTACAGTGGACTGCGACAAGATGCCAGTGATGATATGTTGGCTGCGGCAGCAGGCAAGTTGCCATGTGTGGTAACCGGTGCGTCTGCTGCCTTTGGAACTACCAGACAGTTTGATGAATCCGGCAAGGTCATCATCAACGATTATGCCATTACCGCATACGAGGAATCCTATGATGCGCTAAAGGCGGTTTCGAATATCGGCCACATCAACGCTATGTATGATGGGGACGGTGTGTTACGTCATAGCATCCTATACATCGACACTCCAAACGGAGAACGAATCTATTCCATGGCAGCGGTTGCTGCCGAGGAATATCTGAAACAGCAGGGCGAGTCCGTTGTATATCCAACAACAGATAGTCGCGGAAGATATTATGTGGCATACACGGGAGCGCCGGGAGACTTCTATGATGGCGTATCCATCTATGACCTTATTGAGGGCAACGTAGATCCTTCATACTATGCGGACAAAATCGTATATATCGGACCTTATGCGGCAGGCCTTGCAGATAATGTGATTACGCCGATTGATCGTTCCCGCAACATGTTTGGTGTGGAGTATCAGGCCAATGTGGTAGAACAGCTCCTGGCAGAAAATTACAAACAGGAAGCGCAGGATGGAATTCAGTTGTTGCTTCTGTTTGTTATAACGTTTTGCACCATGGCGCTGTTTATTAAGTTAAAACTGGCACCATCCAGTGCTCTCGCATTTGTGCTCATTGGCGCTAGCCTGGGTATTGCAATCCTTTTGTATGGACGGGGATTGGTGGTACATCCGCTGTGGATTCCGCTTGGAATCTTTATCGTGTACATTCTTGTTATTATCTGGGAATTCCTGCGACAGCGCGAAGCCAGAAAACAGATTACCAAGACCTTCGAGCGATACGTGGACTCCTCCATCGTAGCAGAGCTGTTAAAGGAAGGAACCGATGCCTTAGGACTGAATGGTAAGTCCTGCGAGATTGCCGTTTTATTCGTTGATATTCGTGGGTTTACCACTATGTCAGAACATATGACGGCGGAGCAGGTCGTATCTATTTTGGATGAATATCTTGGTATGTGTAGCGATTGCGTTCACAAGAATCACGGTACCCTGGATAAGTTTGTGGGTGACTGTACCATGGCTTTTTGGGGGGCACCTCTTCCTATGGAGAATCCGATGTTGCATGCGGTAAAATGTGCCCAGGACATCATTGATGGTGCAGCCCGAATCTCGGCAAGCTTGCAGGAGCGCATGGGTGTGCCGTTGAATGTGGGAGTTGGTGTTAACTATGGACATGCCGTTGTTGGTAATATCGGTGCGCCGGACCGTATGGACTACACCGCCATCGGAGATACCGTCAATACCGCTGCTCGATTAGAGGCCAACGCACCGGCTGGTCACATTTATATCAGCCGCGTGGTTGCTGATCAACTGAAGGATGACATTTCTGTGGAGTCGCTGGGCGCCACCATCAAGCTCAAAGGTAAGGCTGAGGGCTTTGAAGTGCTCGACGTCACAGGGTGGAAGTAATATAATTACATATAGTTAGACATCAAAACCTAGGAGGGGAACATGGAGAAATATAAGAGAGATAGTATTTGGCGTGATCGCAAGCGTACATTTTTAGGATTGCCTTGGAGTTTTACGGTTTATGAGTTGACGGAGGATCGCCTCTTTGTGAAGACCGGATTCTTCACAATTAATGAGGAAGAAATTCGCTTATACCGCGTAATGGATGTTCAGTACAAGGCGACCTTTGGTCAGCGCTTGTTTGGAGTGGGCTCCATTTATTTGACTACATCGGATAAGAGTGCACATGATCTGGAAATCCGAAGCGTAAAGCGTCCACGTGATGTAAAAGAGCTTTTATCCAGCAAGGTTGAAGAGCAACGCTTGAAGAATCGTGTGGTTGGACGAGAGATGATGGGCATGGCTGACGGTGACAACGATGACCTAGATGATGAAGTAACGGAGAATTAGTCAGGAATATTCAGGCGATAAGTGAATCTACCTACTTTTTGGGCGAAAAAGCTGAAAAAAATGCAAATTAGGCGATTTTTTTGTTTAATTTGTTCAGAAAGTGCGTTATAATAACATTGTGATGAAGTAGTAATGAAATAGAAGTTTATCGTTTACCTTTTTTCCTTTCAATCCTTTCTTTTTTGAGAACGGGGTATCCTTTAGTACTTTTCCTTTGAAAAGTGTTGAAGGATGCCTCGTTTTCGTTTATTCTACTTGTTAGGAAAAGGACGAAAAGGAAGATAAGGAGTTTACTAACATGGATATGGATATGGAATTTATACGGAAGCTGCCGACTCCTAAGGAGTTGAAGGAGCAGCATCCGGTGAGCAAAGAGATTCAGCAGTTGAAGGAATCTCGTGATGCGGTGATTCGCAATATCATGGAGGGCAAGGATGATCGATTGATGTTGATTATCGGACCTTGTTCTGCGGACCATGAGGATCCGGTCATCGAGTATATTTCTCGTCTGGCGAAGGTTCAGGAGAAGGTGGCGGATAAGATTTTTATTGTGCCACGTATTTATACGAATAAGCCTCGTACCATTGGTAAGGGCTACAAGGGTATGTTCTCTCAACCGGATCCGGAGAAGAAGGAAGACTTGCTGAAGGGTATCATAGCAATCCGTGCCCTTCATATGCGTGCAGCCACTGAGTGTGGATTTACCTGTGCGGATGAGATGTTGTATCCGGAGAATCACAGATACCTGTCGGATTTATTATCTTATGTAGCCGTTGGTGCTCGTTCTGTAGAGAATCAGCAGCATCGACTGACCGCCAGTGGTGTTGGTATTCCGGTTGGTATGAAGAATCCAACAGGTGGAGACTTAACCGTCCTTATGAACTCTGTAGAGGCTGCTCAGAGTGGTCATATGTTCAACTATCGTGGATGGGAAGTATCTACCCCAGGCAACCCGTTAACACATGTGATTTTACGTGGTTGGGTAGATAAGTATGGACGTAACGTAGCCAATTATCACTACGAGGATTTGCGTGAGGTCCAGGCGCTCTATGCCAATCGTGAGTTGGCCAATCCAGGTGTTATCGTAGATTGTAACCACTCCAACTCCGGCAAGAAGTACAAGGAACAGATTCGTATCAGCAAGGATGTTCTTCATTCTTGTCATGTATCCGATGATATTCACAAGCTGGTGAAGGGGCTTATGATTGAGAGTTATCTGGAGGATGGCGCACAGAAGTTAGACGAGCACATCTATGGTAAGTCCATTACCGATCCTTGTCTTGGATGGAAGAAGACCGAGAAGCTGATTTTAGAGTTGGCTGACTTGTGGGATTAATAAGAATAGTAGAAGCCCAGGGCATTATGCTCTGGGCTTTTATCATGGATTAACCTAAGAATTCCAAAATCTGAACGGAACGTTCCAGGCGGATGAGTTCGGAGATATTCTCCAGATTCACCCCAGTTAGTTCCGTTATTTTTTTGAGACGATAGGTTAGGGTGTTGCGGTGTACAAACAGTGCTGCAGCGGTGTCCTTGACGCTAAGACCACACTTGATGTAGCTGGTAAGGGTCTCTAGTAATTGTCCGTCCTTGGTTGTATCATATTCCATCAAACGAAAGATGGCAGGATGAACATAGCTCTCCAATAAATCCCGGTTCTTGCATTCATTCAAAATATGGAAGAATTCATAGTCCCTCCAATCGTGAAAGATTTCCTGGCGTCCGAGCTTGGCAGCAATGGAAAAGGTTGCTCTGGTAAGGCGGTATTGCCGTGGAATCTCGTCGATGTAATGGAAGACGTTGCTGCTGGCTGCATCGTATATCTGCTCTTTGAGATTCGAGGCACGGAATTGCTCATCAAGAGAGGCTTCGTCCTCTTCTTTGATAAATGCCACAATGTAATTATGGTACACAAATACATGCAACAATTGTGGAAACGCATGAAACTGGTTACGAAGATAGGACACGTCATGCAGGGTGTTTAAGCGCCCGCGAATCAGGTACATCTTGAGATTACATGGGGCCATTAATGTCTTGGCCAAAAGCTGAGTCTCGCCCTCTTCGATGGGATTGCCATTAAGCAGGTTCGTAAGAATCTCTGAGGAGGCACTGATGAACATATCGCTGTACTCTACGTGAAAACGCAGTGCCTTAGCCAACTTCTTGCTGATACGAGGCAAGAATTGCTGGTGATAAGGCTCGATTCCCTTCTTGTTATCTAACAGAATCACATAACCGATGGGATGCTTCTTATAATACAACAAACTGCAAAGCTTCAACTCATCAGAAATCGGGCAGGTGACGAAAAAGGCATCGGAATTCTTGGGAAGACGCTCACTCGGAAGCATCTCTGTGATGGCTTCGATGAATTCATAGGTACAGCTTCCGCGACGGATATTGGCGGTCCACAGTGTATCGGTGACCTTGGGGTTACGTGAATAATCAATCACATGAAATCCTAAGTCAATGATGACAATGGAACGTTCCAAGAACTTGGCGGTACGCTCCACCAATGTGTGAAAATCTTCATTCTCAAACAATGGCGGGAATACGTTGCGATAACCGGTCTCATAGGCTGTTGGGGCAGAGGGGTCCTCCTTCTTGTTCTCTGCTAATCGTTGTGCCATATCCAGCACATAGCTCTCCAATTGGTCCGGTGAAATCTGTATCTGGTTTTCCTTGATGGTTGCGTCATATCTGGTGGTTAGGAGATCACGCAAATCTAAATTTTGAATATCCATATATTCATTATACATATTTGTGCACGGCGCACAATACACACCTGTGTTTTTTATGCTCCAAGTCTGTTTAAAATTTCACAATCCTTCTCTATAATTTTCTTAAAAGTATGTAGAGGAGGTATGAAAATGTCATACGAGAAACTATTCGAGAGAGGCAGAATTGGCTCTTTGAACTTAAAGAACCGCGTTGTCATGCCAGCTATGGGTGTGTCTCTTGCACAACAGAATGGTGAAGCAAATGAGCACATCATTCGTTACTATGAAGAGCGTGCTAAGGGCGGCGTTGGTTTGATTATCACTGAGATTTGTAGAGTGGAGCCGGTATATGGTACCGCTATTCCAAATCAGCTCGGTGCTTATGAGTTGGGCCAGGTGCCTCATTTGGAGAGACTTGCAGAGCGCGTTCATAAGTATGGAACGAAGATTTTCCTTCAGTTACAGCATCCGGGACGCGAGAATAAGTCTGCCATGATTGGTGGAAGACAGATTGTTGCTCCAAGTGCTGTTATGTGTAAGGCAACACAGGAGATGCCAAGAGAGCTTACCACAGAGGAAGTTCAGGACTTGGTAAAAGCATTTATTCGCGGCGCTGTTTTTGCAAAGATTGCTGGGTTTGACGGTGTCGAGTTACATGCAGCTCATGGATACTTATTAAATGAGTTCTTGTCTCCATATACCAATAAGAGAACCGACCGTTACGGCGGAAGCTTTGAGAATCGCATCCGTATTTTAGAGGAGATGATTACCGGTATCCGCTTTATGTGTGGTCCGCAGTTCGCTATCTCTGTTCGTATCAGTGCTGATGAGTTCGTAGAAGGTGGCTTGAAGTTAGAAGACGGTGTCAAGATTGCTCGCACATTAGAGAGCTTTGGCATCGATGTTATCAATGTCAGCAGCGGTATCTATGAGAGTTCTACTACCATCGTTGAGCCTGCAAGCTTTGCACAGGGCTGGAGAAGACACTTGGGAACTGCTGTTAAGAAGGCAGTTAAGATTCCTGTAATTGCTGCAAACAATATCAAGGATCCGGATGTGGCTGAAGAGTTGTTAGAGACAGATGTATGCGATTATGTTGCTATTGGTCGTGCAAACCTTGCTGATCCGGAATGGGTGAAGAAAACCAAGGAAGGCCGCGCTGACGAAATCAATAAGTGTATTGGATGTCTGTACTGCTTTGGTAGCCTGAGTGAAGGCGGTCATATTAAGTGTGCAGTAAACCCTCGCTGTGGTCGTGAAGTAGAGTATTCAAACGTTGTTAAGAACGGAAACGGAAGAAAGGTTGCAATCATCGGTGGTGGTCCTGGCGGAATGCAGGCTGCACTTACCTTAAGTGAGCGTGGATTTGCACCGGTCTTATTTGAAAAAGAAGATCACTTGGGTGGTCAGTTGAACGTTGCTGAGAAGCCGTTGTTAAAGGAGAAGCTGGGAGCTTACAAAGATTCCTTGATTGCCCGAATTAATAAAGATTCCAACATTGAAGTTCGATTATCCTGCGCAGCTACCGTAGAGAATGTAAAAGAATTGAACCCGGTAGGTGTATTTATTGCAACCGGTGGAACACCAATCATCCCGAATATTCCTGGTATTGATGGTGCCAATGTTATGACTGCAGAAGATGTATTACTTGGCAAGAAAACTCCTACCGGCAAAGTAGCTGTTATCGGTGGAGGAATCACCGGTCTTGAGACAGCAGAAACCTTAGGTGATAAGGGTTGCCAGGTAACATTGGTTGAGATGATGAAGGATGTCGGAAGAGGTCTTTACAAGTCTGTATTGGTGGATGTCATGATGCGTTACAAGAAGATGGGCATTGAAGTGAAGACTTGCGAGCGTTTGATGAATATCGGTGAAAAGGACATTACCCTTATGAACACCGTAACAACACAGTTGTCCAAGGTAGAAGCAGATTCTGTAGTTGTTGCATTGGGTGTTCGTCCGGTAAATCAGTTGGTAGACCCATTCTATGACAACTTTGAAAATGTATTTGTTATTGGCGATGCAGATCGCTCCGGTAGAATCGTGGATGCTACTTTTGCAGCGAACGGCCTTGGCTCTACATTTTTAGCAGATGAATAAAGGAGGATTATCATAGATGAAAGAGTTCGAAAACAAGGTAGCGCTGATTACCGGTGCAGCCAACGGATTTGGTAAAGAATTTGTAAAAGAAGCTTGCATGCGCAAGATGCGAATTGCAGCAGTTGATATCGAGGGTGCAGAGCTTGACGCTGTAGTAAATGATGCAAAGGCTGCTGGCGCAGAGATCATTGGTATCACTGCAGATTTGACAAAGTTTGAGGAAGTTGAGAAGGTTGTAGCTAAGGTTATGGATACCTATGGCCAGATTGACTTGTTGATGAATAATGCGGGAATTGCTCTTCCTGGTGAAGTATGGAAGTTGCCGGTACGCGATTGGGAGTGGATTTTCCACATCAATGTCATGAGCCATGTTTACTTCATGAAGCTGGTTATTCCAATTATGATGGAGCAGAAGACCCATTGTCATATCGTTAATACGGCTTCTGTTGCAGGCTTGTTGACTTCTAATGGTATGCCTGCTTATCACACAACCAAGCACGCTGCAGTTGCATTGGCTGAGAGTACTTCTTATGACTTGCAGGCAGCAGGTGCAGATATTGTGGTTAGCGTATATTGTCCAGGCTTCGTACAGACAGACTTACATCACTGCGAGAGACATAGACCGGAACAGTATCGTGATGATTCTGATCCATACTACACCAGCCCTGATTTCTATGCAGGACAGAAGCGTGCTGAGAACGTAATTGTAACCGGTATGCCAATTGATTCTGTTGGTATGCGTGTATTTACCGCCATTGAGGACGAGGATTTCTATATTCTGACTCACCCAATCTACACCACCATTATCAAGGATCGTGTTGCAGATATGCTTGGCGGCAAGGGTCCGGACTTGGTGAAGTTAAGAAAACGCTAGGATTTTTCCCATAATAAAAGCCCAGGGCATTATGCTCTGGGCTTTGTTTTTAGATTCCTAAGCGGTCCGGATTCACTGCAAAGGTAAGTGCAGTCTCCTTGGTAATACGACCTCTCTGGTACAGGGACTTGATACTGTTGTCCATGGAAATCATGTTGTCGTTACCGGAAGTGGAGTAGATTACACCATCAATCTGGTAAATCTTGTTATCACGAATCATATTACGAATCGCCGGCGTGATGGTCATAATCTCGAAGGCAGGAACAATACCACCATCAACGGTAGGTAGCAACTGCTGTGAAACAACGGCATTCAAAACGCAGGATAACTGTACTGCAATCTGATGCTGCTGGTTGGCCGGGAATACGTCCACGATACGGTTAATGGTGTTACTAGCACCAATGGTATGCAAGGTGGATAAGAGCAAGTGTCCGGTCTCTGCAGCGGTCATAGCAACGGAGATGGTCTCAAAGTCACGCATCTCACCAAGAAGGATAACATCCGGGCTCTGACGAAGGGCTGCACGAAGTGCGGAAACAAAACTCTCGGTGTCAACGTTTAACTCACGCTGAGAAACAATACTCTGATTGTGACGATGCAGATACTCAATTGGGTCCTCCAAGGTAATGATGTGAGAATTCTGTGTCTGATTGATGTGATCAATCATGCAGGCAAGGGTGGTAGACTTACCACTGCCGGCAGGACCGGTTACAAGAACCATGCCGTTGGTATCATTGCCCATCTCAATAATCTGAGGCGGAATGCCAAGCTCGTTCGGATCAGGCAACTGGAATGCGATGATACGAAGAACAGCGGACATAGAACCACGCTGCTTGTAAGCGCTGACACGGAAACGTGCAATACCGGGAAGTGCAATAGAGAAGTCGTCATCACCACACTCTAACAGGTTAATGTCTCGATTGTTTGCCAAGCGATATAAAGATTCTACAAATGCGTTGGTGGCATCCGGCATAAGACGATCATCATTCAACGCACAAATCGAACCGTGTTTACGATAGGAAATAGGACGGCCTGCAACAATAAAGATATCTGACGCATGGGCGTCAACGGTAGCTTGCAAGGTGTCCATTGTTTTTTTGTCAAATTGTTCCATTTCTTCCGGTGTCATATGATCCCTCCCTCTATTTATTGAATCAATGTTACCTGGTCAACAGCTTCCCACTCTACAGTGTCTACTGTTTTCCAACCAATGATGCGATAATCATGTCCGTTATCTGCAGGCTCTACAGTGACCTGTAATTCTTGGGTGTCACTCATTGGAAAATGCAGGGTCTGGGTGATGCTCAAAATAGAGGCACCACTATCTAATTCAACGCTTAAATCCCGAAGACTGACTTCAGCCTGATTGCAAGCGTTGTAATAGGCTTCTTTGCGGGCAATAAAGTCTGTGGCCTGTTTGGATTCGTTCAGTGCCGAAGACAGGGCAATGGCAGCAAATGTAAACAGGCACAAAGCTAAGAATACCACAAGTAACAGGGAAATACCCATATTTACCGGCGGTAGTTGCCGTGTGTTTTTGCTATGTTTAATTTTGGTAAAACCTTGTTGTTCATTGTACATAATTATTCTCCGGCCATATTATGGAAAAAGTGTTCAATGGTTAAATCATATACATGGGCAGTATTTCCACCGATGCGTACGCCAATATCGGCGGTTAACAGGCGGCTGTCCATGCCAAGTGTTACTTCTGCACAATAAGCAGCATCACTGTGTGCACATGGATGAAATGCATCATCATAGTAAATGTGAAGGATTGCCGGCAGGTCCGTCTCTTTTATTTTGGCTTTGGAAAGAGCAACTTCTTCTGTGCCGTCTCCCACAAGTATTACTGCGTCCGGATAGTAAGTCCCGAAACTGGAAATGGTATCTTCTACCGTCTCTCCGGAGCGAATAATCTCTGCAATGTTGCTGGCAATGGTTACATAATGTGTTTGTAAACTAGCATCGCGACTAAGTGTGTGTGACTTAACGAATCCCACGATACAGATGGTTGCGATAATGGTAAATAGTAGGATGGAAAAAATCAGTTCCATCAGGAAAAGGCTTCCGTGAGAGGCCCGATGTCGTTGTGCCATGTTACCCTCCCAATTATTCTGTACAAACAGCTACCATAGCATCTGAGGTGTTGCCGGAGGAATCCGTGCAATGGAATGAGATTAGGTGAGCTGCATCTTCTTGAATGGTAAAATCAACCAGGTCGAGGATTGCGGTACCGCTACCGATGGCCATGTCACTGACACGAGAGGCATCTGCGGTCATCTCGTAGAGCTTGCCGTCTGCAAAGTAGATGTACGTAATATAATCGACGTCGTTGATGTTGTTATGCAATAAAAGGGCGTCAGCATCATGGAACTTGCCTACTTCTATGCCGTCTGAATCATCTGCCTGACGAACCTTTTCGGTAACGTAGGCCAGGGCGGTGTTAGCACTGTAGTTCCGTGAGGAATTGTCTACAATCTTTTGATAGATCTGCGCTGCAAACAAAATGATAAACAGCGCTGACAAGGTAAAAATCAGAAACAGTAAGATTGGAAACACATATTCCATTGGCCCGGATTTCTTTTTGTCATTTCGCATGTCTGTGACTCCTAATTTGTTTTCCGCTCGAGAATCGTTACGTCAGGATAGACGTTGGTTCCCTGAACATGATAATCAATGAAAAACAAGTCCTCATCATAGGTCAGGCCGTACTCGGATTTGATGAAATCCAAATCTGTAGGATAACGACCGGTGGTTGCGTAGCAATAAATGATGTCGTTCTTGAGCGCATTCTCTAAGCTTTCACGCTGACGTGAAGTGGTACCACTGGATAGGATATTGGTTGCAAACGCAAACAATCCGATGATACCGGCAAACGCCAACAGTGGAAGAAACATCATAAACCCTTTGCTACGGCTCCGATGGGAATCGTTGTACTCAAATCGTGCCATAGTGCATCACCTCTTTTACAAGCTGGCCATGATGCCCAACAGTGGGAACATAACGGATAGCAAAATAATACCTACAATAACGGACAGAACAATGATTAATGCCGGCTCTAATACCGCCAGACGATTGTTAATCTTGTTATCGATGTCTTCCTGATACAAATCGGAAATCTGGCTCATTACCTGGTCTAAGGCACCGGTCTTGTTACCGATGGAAGTCATACGGGAGTATACGCCACCGAAGATACCAACTTCCTTTAGGGCATCTGCCATGGTAAGACCTTCCATCATCTTGGTGTTACATTCTGTAAGCTCCTTTTTGAATGTCGGGTCTTCACTTAATTCACTAACCAGCTCAAAGCACTGGTCCGGAGTTAGACCACTTCGAAGCGTGATGGCCATACCACCTGCAAAGTGGCAAGCGTTGATGCGATTGTTCAGCTCACGGAAGAACTTGAACTTGTTCAGGAAGCTGTGGCTCATCTGTCGACCCTTTTCGGTGCGGGCACCAAGGAATGCAATTACCAACAAAACAGCCAGAATCAGAATCAATGCCATGGAATAACGACCAATGGCGGTTCCTACATTCAACAAGCCTGCTGCAAAACCGGTCATCTCGGTACCTAACTGCTGGAATACCTGATTGAAGATAGGCATAACCTTGACCAATAGAATGAGGATAACGATGATAATCATGCCGGCCATAATGAACGGATAAATCAAAGCATTTTGAATGGAAACACGAATGCTTTCTTCACGCTCATAGTGCTCCTGCAGAGATACCATAACTTCGTCTAAGTTACCGGTCTGCTCACCGATGCGAACCATGTGCAACATGTAATTCGGGAAAAGTCCGGTGTTTTGCATGGATTCGAACAGGCTGCCGTTTTGTAACATATCGTTTTTGATGGCATCTAAGATAGCCCGATCCTCTTCAGTGGAGTTGTCATCCTTCATCATATCGATACCTTCCAGAGAGGAGATACCGGACTTAAGGATGAGGGCCATTTGTCCACAGAAGTAGGACAGTTCATTATTGTCGAGTTTTCTTCCGATTTTCTTTTCTTGTTCCATATATAACTCCCTTTAGTTATGCTTGAAATCCAACAGAATTAGTAATTATATTTTACGGTGTAATTGCTACCGTCGCCAACGTATTCCTTAATGGCGGAACTGCTGTTGGCTTTATTGGCGGCAAGAGTAGGATCCATCAGGGACCAGGTGCTGCCGTCAAATTGAATAATGTTATCAACCCAACCAATTTCATCCAGGTAAACGCTAATCCATGCATGGTAGGCTGTTCCGGAGTATCCAACTACTAGCTTGGTAGGAACACCTTGGGAACGAAGCAGGGCACTCATCAGAGATGCATAGTCAAAACAGATGCCCTTTTTGGAAGCCAACGTTGATGCAGGATCCGGAATGTAATTGGTTCCGATATTAGCGGCCAATTCCTCGTCATAAGTTACGTTATCAATTACGTAATTGTAGACGTTGGTGACATAGCCCAAATCATCTGCAGACTTGTCGGATAACTGTACACCCAAGGTTGTAGTACTGGAGGATGCAGTATAGTCCACGTATTGGTTCGGATACAAAAACGGTCGAAACTCATCGTTGATGGATACGGAAATGTTGTCGGAGTATCCCAGCGAATACATATTGTCGGATACATGCTCTAACACATCCACCTTGTAGGAACCGCTACCGCCGGTCAGAGGAAATACACGAGGTGCTCCGAGATTCAGCGGATACGGATACATGGTGCCATCCGGGTAAGTGATTTGAACCTGAACCTTGTCTGCACCGCCGGTATAAGTCAGTGTCAGATAACCCTCCGAGGTATTGGAAATATCCAAGGAAATGGTTTCGTTCCCGAGGACTTCCTGGCCTGGTGCTTCCGGCATGAGAAAGTCATGTACTGTGGCTCGCCCGCCTTCTTCTACAACGGCAGAAGATGTGGAGGAAGTAGATGCAGAGCTGTTTTCGGAACTACTGCTGCTGGGAAGAGGGAAACCTCCGCCACCACCATCATCGGAACCGCAGCCTCCCAGGATTAATCCCGCACTCAGGAGACATACCGCCATGAGTTTTTGCATAAGAATGGTTTGTTTTTTCATAATCTAGTTCTCTCTTAATCGTGGGATAGCAGCAGGTGTAAACGATTGCCTGCCATATCCGGAATAACAATATCAATATTGCCACCGGGATAATCAAAGGAAAATGATTCCTGGTCCTCGGTAATATTCGTCGTAATGGAAAGTCGCTCCCCAGTCAGGGTCATAATGCTGACGTTATCGTAGTCCACACCACTGCCTGCATCGTCGACCACCAGGGTTACCACGCCGGAGCGCAGATGGGATTCCGTTACCTGCGGTGCTTCACGGTCCACTTCGGTTACGGTTAGCTGCTGCTGTCTGGTGGTGTTATTAAAATAGGTGACGCACACATCCATTTCACCGTTGGTTGTGGGCTTGATGTCAAAAAGACTTCGACTGTCCTGAGTCACCGGCATCATCTGGCTATCTATTTGGGCAACTACGGACTTGACCCGAATCAGGCTGCTGACATTGACATGGTAGGTCACGATCCCATGCTCCACTTCCTCGGATATATGGAAGTTGGGCGAAATAAACCATAGTGGGGATGCACAAATAAATGCAATCACCACAATCAATGCCAATCGCTGTACATGCAACTGGTTCAGTCGGTATTCATGGAACTCAGCCAGCGAATCCAGCGGAAGGGTGTTGGGCTCTTTTCCAATTTCAAAAAACAGGTATTCCAACATTTGGCCGGCAATGTCCATCTTCATGCGAGGTGCTTTATGCCCAAAAATCTTACGACGCATCCGCGGTGTATTTGTCGGCAGGGCAACTACAGAGTTCCACTTGTCCGGATCTTGCTTACGAAGGGACAACAGCAGGTGCTTTTCTTCGATGTTGCGCAACCAAGCATGAAAACTACGTGGTGACAGCATCTGATCCAATGTGGTAAATGCCTCGGCATAGGTGTCGGTCACAATGTCCTGGGTTAGATATTCACTTTGTGTGTAGTAGTATGCCCGCTGATAAAGCTTCTGGTAAGTGGCAACGTAGAGAATCGCGTATGCGTTGGAATCTCCACCGAGGGCTTCCTCTATCAGACGCTTATAGTAGGCGGCTCTGCCTCTATCCATGCTACGTCTCCTCTAATGTTGAAGCCTCCGTTGTTTCATCATCACGATACAGAGACTTTACCATCTCCAAACGACGATTGGAGAGAGCAACCAGCTCTGTAATCTGTTTCACGTGCTGCTCATGAAAAGCCATGCCATAGGAATAGGTCATACGAGGATTCTGTGGGTCACCATTGTGATCCATGACTTTTTGGTCAATGCGTGCCAGAAACTCATCCATAATTTCCCGGCTGGAATCCTCGAAGATTGCCAGAAATCGATTACCTCCGTTACGTCCAACGAAACAGGTATTTACGGATGCCATTTTAAGAATGATGGAAAAATTGCGAATCTGACGATTACCCGCCATACGGTTATAGTTGCGGTTGGTCTCTTCTAAGCTGGTCAATTCAAACATAATGCATCCCATATCCGGTGGTAACGGTTGGTCGATGTACTGCTCAATCAATTCGTCACAGCCATTGCGGTTGGCAATCTTGGCCAGAGGATCGGAGTGAGCGGCATAATCCAAAGCGCGATAGTCACGCTTCTGGGTAATGTACATAGAAAAATCGATAAAGATAAATAAAAATGAGAAAAACAGGCATATCCATAGAAGGACAGAAAACAGACGGACAGAATGACTGATGGCGATGGATGGTGCAACGTCATCATCGGTTACAATTAAAAGAAAGCAAACGATGGCCAGTGCTGTAAAGATAAACAATTGAACCGTCTTAAGAATGTCCAACTTTTTCATAAAAACCTCCCCGTCAATATGAAAAACGATGTCTACTTGTGACTGCGATAATCCTGTATCTTTTGGCTAATCTGTGATAACTCACGAATCTTCACCGGGAACTGCTGTCCATCCGTAAGGATGCACACCCCGTCCTCGATGCGGTCAATATAGTCCATGTTAACGACGACTCCCTTGTTGATGGCAAGGAAACGTTCGTCCTGTTCCAACTCATCCATAAACTGAACCAGGGTATTGCGGGATTGAAACTCCTCGTCGTCCATATTCGTAATAATCAGATAGTGGCCCTGAGTCGTAATGGAAGTGATGTCACTGCGCTTCAAGGTATACTTCTGACGATTCACAGAAATGGTGACATAGTGTTCTACCTCTGGCAACACACGGGTGGCGTCAGATAATAATTGATTGATTCGATCGGGCTTGGGAGGCTTGACGATGTAATCGAAGGCGTGCAATGTAAATGCCTGTGGCATGTTGTCTACACTGGTGGTGCAGAAGATAATCATGACCTCCGGCTCCTTGACACGGATGGCTTCTGCAACCTCGATTCCGGTGATATCCCCCATGTAGATGTCGAGAAAGACGATGGTATATCGGCCGGGCTGGAATTCACGAATGAATGCCTGCGAATCGGTATAATAACTGGTGGCAATCTCTACGTTGTGTTCTGTGGCATAGCCACGAATCAACGCCTGCAACTGCATGCAGCTAATCTTTTCGTCGTCAACAATTACGATGTTCATAAGTCCCCATTACTCCGTTTCGAGTCTTATAATAAGTATATCCTTCTCCAAATTATACCTCTATTTTATTAAAGTGCCCTATGGAAGTCAACGCATTCATCCCATTGGACAGGTGGATAAAAACATGGATATTGCAATCTTTTTCACATAGGGGGATAATTAGAAAAAGAGATTACTATGAGGGAACACTTATGCCGTTGACATCACATCGTAAGGATCCAATTTATCAAAAATACAAGTCCGGAGAGCAGAACCTATTTACGCTGGTACTTTTGTTGGTAGCGGTGTTACTTGTTCTGTTTTTTTTGTTGCAATTCGTATTTGGCAGTTCCAGGGTAGAAGGACAGTCCATGGACCCTACCCTAGTGGACGGACAGACCATCTTTTTTACCAGAATTCATCCTTCCTACCGTGTGGGAGATATTGTCTGCATCAGCATGCCGAATGGCGACAATTACGTAAAACGTGTGGTGGCGGTTCCGGAAAATGTGGTAGAATTAAAGGATGGAACGCTCTATGTCAATGGAGAAGCACAGACTTCCTATGGTCACGGTTCGACGGCAGCCCAAGAGGCTAGCATTACCTATCCTTATACCGTAGAGAAGAATAAGTATTTTGTATTAGGAGATAATCGAGAACATTCCGTAGATTCTCGTAGTTTTGGTGCAGTATACCGAGGCCAGATTCTCGGACGAGTGATACATTGACCCTGCGGAGGGAATTTATGAAGGCGATAGCACTAAGAACCGACAATCGAATAGACCCTATGGGTATCGATAATACGCGACCGGTGTTTCGCTGGGCGTGTGAGGGCGGTATCTATCAGAAGTCTTATCAGGTCACGGTATGGGATGAGGACAATGGCGATGCCTTGATCTTTGATTCCGGTTGTGTTGTGACCAGGGACTCTTTTTGTGCTTTTGAGGGGACGCTTCAGTCCTTACATCGTTATCGCTGGGTGGTTACGCTGACGGATGAGCAGGACCGACAGATGTCCTCGGATGCAGCTCATTTTGAAATGGGAATTTTGATGCCGACTGAGTGGAAGGCTCGCTGGATTTCCGGTGTGGGGACTTCAACCTTGGATCGACTTCCGGCAGATTATTATCGTGCTCATTTTTCGTTGCACGGCAAGGTGGTTCGTGCGCGGCTCTACGCGTCTGCCCTTGGCGTCTATTATGTTCGAATCAATGACAAACGTTTATCAGGAACTTTATCCCCCGGATTTACCAACTACAATAAGCGTGTATATTATCAGACCTATGATATTTCCAAGTTCCTTTTAGATGAGAATGATTGGGAAATCGTGGTAGGTGATGGCTGGTACAAAGGCAAAATCGGTCGTCATAACAGCGAGGGATTCTTTGGTGGCCAAACCATGACCATTGGAGAAATTGTGCTGACCTATGAGGATGGCTCAAAGGAAATCCTGGGCACCGGTGCACATTTTGACTGGTGCAATGATGGCCCAATTCGCTATAACGATATGAAGGATGGCCAGTTGTTTGATGCACGTATGATTCCTACTTATGGTATGAAGGCGATTGAACAGAAGCCGGATGTGGAATTGTATGCTCAGGTGGGGCCTATGGTTACGGAGCATGAGGCCTTTGCGCCTCAGATTACCCAGAGTAACCTCGAGAAAACCATTCTGGATTTTGGCCAGAATATGGCGGGATATATTCGCTTCCGTATTCGTGGGGAGTTTGGACAGGAAGTATCCTTCCGGATGTGCGAGACTCTGGATGAGAATGGCGACTACAGTGACAGTACCTTTTCCTTTGAACAGCCCAATCACCAGAAGCTGGATTATATCTGCAGCGGTATTGAAGAAGATTATCAACCGGAGTTTTACTACTGCGGATTCCGTTATGTCGTGGTGGAAGGCTGGCGTGATATCAAGCCGGAGAATATTCGCGCCATTGCGGTGTACTCCGATTTGGATTATTCCGGGCTGTATTTTAACACCTCGGACAAGCGGTTGAATCAATGGTTCTATAACGCCAGATGGACCATGAAGAGCAATTTTGTCAGCGTGCCGACGGACAATGCGGCAGGCAGCAGAAGTGCTCGTACCGGTGATGCCTATGTATTTTTGGAGGCCGCCAGCTTATTGGCGGATACGGCTCCTTTTTACGATAAGTGGATGCGAGATATTGCAGACGAACAGCGCAATGACGGTCGTATCAATAATTTCTGTCCGAATGATTGCAACCAGGAGGACCGTGAGGCAATTAACGGTGCCGTTGGATGGGCAGATGTGGCAGTAGCTATTTGCTATCGGATGTGGCAGGTATATGGTAATCCATGCCTAGCAGATAAGTATCGTGATGTTCTTCACCGTTGGAAAGATTATGTGGTAAAGTGCGGATTGGACAAGGCGATTTATCATTTGCCCAAGAATCACCCATTACAGCGCAAGGTCATGACCTGTTTGCTTCGCCCCTCACCATTCAATCAGTATATTGTGGAATCCGGTATGCAGTGGGGTGAATGGTCCGATCCGGAGGGTGAGGATGCACTGGGTGAGGATGCAGTTGTGATTCGCCCAAGGCAGGAATTGAATGCGGCCATTACCACCAATTCCATGAATCAAATGGGTGAACTTATGGAAGAACTGGAAGAATACGATGATTCCGACGAATGTTATGAGGTGGCCTATGGTGCCAGTAGGGCTTATCGTTACCATTATTTGAGTGAAAATCATCACCACATGGAACAGAAGCGTCAGGCGCCGCTGATTCGTGCGTTGAAGTATGGATTGGCAGAGCAAGCTGCAGAACGTGCAATTATCGCCAGAGACCTAAATAACATGCTGTCAGAGAACCAGTATCGCGTTGGTACCGGCTTTTATTCAACGCCTTATGTATTGCAGGTTTTGGCAGAGTTTGGCTTTGAAGACACGGCTTACAAGGTCTTGTTGAATGATGCATCACCAGGCTGGATGCGGCAAATCTCTCAGGGAGCAACCACCGCCTGGGAACGGTTTGTGGGCTATGATGACATGGGCAAACCATTGAATCGTTCCATGAACCATTGTGGATCGGCAGCAGCTATCCTGTTTGCTATTGAGGATATTGCAGGAGTGCATGTGGTATCTCCCCAAATGTTTCGGATTGCTCCGATTCCAGGCGGACCTTTGGAATTCTGTGATTTGGAGTATAACAGCCCTTATGGCATGGTGAAGGTTCATTGGGAAAAGACCGCCCATGGCTATGCCTTTGAATTTGAAATTCCATCCAACACAGAGGCAATGATTGAACTATTGGATGGACAGCAATATCACGTGACTGCTGGGATACATAAGTATTCTTATGATTTGGATAAGAAACTCTACTAATTTTTTTCTTGCCAATCTCGGGAGACTTCCTTACAATTACATTCGTGGGGAGAATGATGAGTGCATTCTCCCTGTTTTACTATTTATTATTTATGTTGGAGGCGGACTTGCATGGACTTGCGTAAGGCGATGGTCAATGATTTGCCGGAGATGTTGGATATTTATAATTATGAGGTTGAGAATACGAATGTAACCTTTACCTTGATTCCCATGAGCATGGAGGATGGTAAGCGCTGGTTGTTTGACCACAATATTCGTAATCATCCCATGATTGTTGCAGAAGAGGGCGGCGTGGTAATTGGCTATGGTAGTTTATCTGCTTATCGCAGCCACGAAGCTTATGATTCTACGGTTGAGCTTAGTGTGTATGTTCATCGTGACCATCGTAAGGACGGCGTTGGACGCAAGATTATGGAAGAGTTGATTCGCCTTGCCAAGGCAGATGACAAGACTCATGCCATTGTTTCTGTGATTACCGCAGACAACGAAGTGAGTATCCGGCTTCACGAGAAACTGGGATTTTCCTGCAGTGGTACCTTGCATGAATGTGGGCTCAAGTTTGGAAAGTATCACAGTGTTGTGAACTATGAGATGATTGTTTAAAATTGGTGAAAATGTTGAAAACCCCGACGAAACTGTTTCGTCGGGGTTTCTTTATGTACGAATTGCACGAATACAATTTATGGGTTTTGTATATTTTAAAATACATGATAATTTTTTAACAAAATGACGTTGACACCTATTGGGATTGTCACGTATACTATTTGACGTAGAGTTAGATTAGGCTAACGTATATTGTATACCAATTTTTAGGAGGATATTATGTCTAGAGAAGAATGGCGTGGATTTGAGAACGGACATTGGAATGACGATGTCAACGTTCGCGACTTTATCCAGAGAAACTACACCCAGTATGACGGTAATGAGGACTTCTTAGTTGGACCTACTGAGGCTACTGACAAGCTTTGGGGTGAATTACAGAAATTGCAGGCTGCAGAGCGTGCGAACAAGGGTGTCCTTGATATGGAGACTGAGATTGTTTCCAGCATCACTGCTTATGGCCCTGGATATATCAACGAAGAGATGAAGGATCTTGAGAAGGTAGTTGGTCTTCAGACTGATAAGCCTCTGAAGAGAGCATTCATGCCATTCGGTGGAATTAAGATGGCTGAGGAGGCTTGCACCACTTATGGTTACACTCCAAATCCTCGTTTCCACGAGATTTTTACTAAATATCACAAGACTCACAATCAGGCAGTATTCGATGCTTATACTCCTGAGATGAGAGCTGCTCGTCACAGCCACATCGTAACTGGTCTTCCAGATACTTATGGTCGTGGACGTATCGTCGGCGATTATCGTCGTGTTGCTTTGTATGGTATTGACTTCTTGATCGAGAAGAAGGAAGAGGACAAGGCTAACTGTGGATGTGGCGTTATGACTGACGCTGTTATCCGTCAGCGTGAGGAGATTTCTGAGCAGATTCGTGCACTTCGTGCAATGAAGGAAATGGCTGAGATCTATGGTTTCGATATTTCCAAGCCTGCTAAGAACGCTCGTGAGGCTGTTCAGTGGTTATACTTCGGTTACCTTGCAGCTATCAAGTCCCAGAACGGTGCGGCTATGTCCGTAGGACGTATCTCCACTTTCTTGGATATCTATATTGAGAGAGATATGAAGGAAGGTACTTTGACTGAGTCTGAGGCTCAGGAGCTTATTGATCATATGGTTATGAAGTTCCGTATGGTTAAGTTCGCTCGTATTCCTTCTTACAACGAGCTCTTCACCGGTGATCCGGTATGGGCTACTTTGGAAGTTGCTGGTCTTGGTATGGACGGACGTCACATGGTTACCAAGAACGATTATCGTTTCTTACATACCTTGGAGAACATGGGACCATCTCCAGAGCCGAACCTTACTGTACTTTACACCAGCCAGTTGCCTGAGAACTTCAAGCTTTACGCTTCCAAGATCTCTGTTACAACAAGCTCTATTCAGTACGAGAACGATGATGTTATGCGTCCAATCTGGGGCGATGACTACAGCATCTGCTGCTGTGTATCCGCTACACAGACCGGTAAGGAGATGCAGTTCTTCGGTGCTCGTGCAAACCTTGCTAAGTGCTTGCTTTATGCAATCAACGGTGGTAAGGATGAGAAGTTTATGACTAAGGACGGCAAGCACATGCAGGTTGGTCCTGAATATGCACCAATCACCGGTGATGTTCTTGACTTCGATGAAGTTATGCATAAGTATGACATGATGTTAGATTGGTTAGCAGGTTTGTATGTTAATATCTTGAACCTCATCCACTACATGCATGATAAGTATTACTATGAGGCTGCTGAGTTAGCATTGATCGATACTGACGTACGTCGTACCTTCGCTACCGGTATTGCTGGTTTCTCTCACGTAGTAGATTCTCTTTGTGCTATCAAGTACGCTAAGGTTTCTGTAGTTCGTGATGAGGAAGGTGTTGCTGTTGATTACAAGATCGACGGAGACTTCCCTAAGTATGGTAATGATGATGAGCGTGCGGATGAGATCGCTGTTTGGTTGCTTAAGACCTTCATGAGCAAGATTGAGAAGTACGATACCTATCGTGATTCCGAGCCTACAACCTCTATCCTTACTATTACTTCTAACGTTGTTTACGGTAAGGCTACTGGTGCACTTCCTGACGGACGTGAGGCTTACAAGCCATTCGCTCCTGGTGCAAACCCAGCTTACGGCGCAGAGAAGAACGGACTGCTTGCTTCCTTGAACTCTGTAGCTAAGCTTCCTTACGAGTATGCATTAGATGGTATTTCTAATACTCAGACCATCAACCCAGGTGCTCTTGGACATGATGATGACGAGCGCAAGGCTAACCTTGCTAACGTTCTTGATGGATACTTCGATCGTGGAGCTCATCACTTGAACGTTAACGTATTCGGTGTTGAGAAGTTGAAGGACGCTATGGAGCATCCTGAGAAGCCTGAGTACGCTAACTTCACTATCCGTGTATCCGGATATGCTGTTAAGTTCATCGACTTGACTCGCGAGCAGCAGTTAGACGTTATTAACCGTACCTGCCACGAGAGAATGTAATTCGATTTTTTCAAGCTACGAATATACTTTTCATAGAAGGTCGGGGTTTTATACCCCGACCTTTTCTACTATAATGATGTTGTTTCTATTGATTTGAGAATGGAGATTTTTATGATCAAAGGATATATTCATTCCACAGAGAGTTTTGGTTCTGTTGACGGCCCTGGCGTTCGTTTTCTTATCTTTTTAAAGGGATGCGATATGCGCTGTAAGTATTGCCACAACCCGGATACCTGGGAGAAGAATTGCGGCGAAGAGATGACAGCGGATGAGCTGCTTGAGAAGGCTCTGCGTTACAAGTCCTACTGGCGCAAGGAAGGCGGCATTACCGTTAGCGGCGGCGAGGCACTGCTTCAGATTGATTTCTTGATTGAATTGTTTGAGAAAGCCAAGGAGAGAGGCATTAACACTTGCCTGGATACCTGCGCACAGCCGTTTACCAGAGAGGGTGAATTCTTCGAGAAGTTTGAACGTTTGATGAAGAGTACGGACCTGGTTTTGTTGGATATCAAACATATCGATTCTGCAGAGCACAAAGAGTTAACGGGCCATGGTAATGAGAATATCCTGGACTGTGCCCGTTACTTGGATGAGATTGGCAAGCCAGTCTGGATTCGCCACGTGTTGGTTCCGGGTATTACGGATAACGATGACTATTTGAAGCAGACCCGTGCTTTTATCGATACATTATCCAACGTACAGAAGGTAGAAGTGTTGCCTTATCACACGTTGGGAACCTTTAAGTATGAAGAGATGGGCATTCCTTATCGCTTGGAAGGCGTGGAGCCGCCAAGTGCCGAGCGAATTGCCAATGCAAAAGAGATTTTAACAAAATAGCAATTGTACGGATTAAAGGGGGACATTGGATGCATCATAAGATTGCATTAATCACCGGCGCCAGTTCCGGTATGGGTCGTGAATGCGTGTTACAGATTGCTGCTAAGTATCCGGAGCTGGAAGAACTCTGGGTCATTGCCCGCAGAGCGGATCGTTTAGAGGCTCTGGAGGAGATGGTTGGTAACATGGTTGTGCGTGCATTACCCTTGGACTTAACCCAAAAGAAGGATCTCCAAAAGTTGGAAAAACAACTGGCGGAGGAACAGCCGGATGTTTGCATTGCGGTGATTGCTGCAGGCCGCGGTAATTATGGCAATTTTGCGGACCTGGACTTTGAGGATATTCGTACCATGGTGCGCCTCAACGATGAGAGTTATGCGTTGACGACGCATCTGGTATTGCCTTACCTGTCACAGGGGAGTCAGTTGATTCTGTTTGCCAGTTCGGCGGCGTTTTTGCCACAGCCCGGGTTTGGAGTTTATGCGGCCAGCAAGTCCTTTGCACTGTCTTTGGCACGGACGCTGCACTATGAGCTTCGCTGCCAGGGGATTCATGTGACGGCGGTTTGCCCGGGACCGGTTCGGACGGAGTTTTTTGACATTGCCTGCGAGGGGATGGAAAGGCCGGCCTACAAGGACCGCTTTATGGTGGAGGCTCGCGATGTTGTGGCGCTGGCGCTCAAAGATGCCGCTCGCAACAAGCAGTTGTCAATCTACTCGGCGGCCATGAAAGGGCTTTACTTTGCTAGCAAAGTGATACCACATAGGTGGATACTCAGTTTTATGTGTCGCTAACTTAGGGCGCGCCTGCGATCCCGTCAACATTTTTCCCGCGTGCGTAGAAGGCACGCTACAGAAAAACGTTGACACGTTCTCGGCGCGAGAAATTATGGAACAATAAAGGGGAATTGGAAATGAAGAGATATGTTTTTGGACAGCCTATTGATACGGAAGCGGTGCTTAGCAAGCCACAGGCAGAGGTGGGGGACATTGTAGGAATTAGTGTCCTTGAGGACGAGCGCTTTCCATTGAGTTTTGGTTTGGACCTAAGTGACGAGGATATCGTCTATGGTTTGGGTGAGAATGTCCGTGGCATCAACAAGCGCGGTTGGATTTATACCAGCAAGAATGCGGATGATCCGGTGCATGATGAAGGCAAGCACAGTTTATATGCCTCGCATAACTTTATTTTGTTGAGTGGCGAGAAACATGTGGGCTTCTTCTTTGACACACCGGGGGAAGTGATTTTTGATATTGGTTACAGTCACTATGACAAGTTGGTGGTTTCCTTGGTGGATCCGGATGTTGAGGTTTACGTTATCGAGGGTGATAGTGACTTAGATGTGATTCACGAGTTTCGTAAGCTCATTGGTAAGAGTTAGTGTGCTCCGAAGTGGGCCTTTGGCTATGGCCAGTGTCGTTGGAGTTATATGACTTCCGATGAAGTGCGTGATGTGGTTCGCAAGCATCGCGAGGCTGGTATTCCGCTGGATATGTTATATCTGGATATCGACTACATGGATGCTTACAAGGACTTCACCCTGAATCCGCAGACCTTCGCAGATTTTGATCAGTTGGTGTCGGAGATGAAGGCCCAGAAGATTCATCTGGTTCCAATCATTGAT
>JAILCW010000097.1 GCA_024690265.1 Lachnospiraceae bacterium
GTTTTATCGATTAAGGTACTGTAAGGTGTATTAACAAGCCAAGAGACGAAGTTTAATAAAGCGTGCATTGAAGCGTATGATTAAAAGATTGGAACGACAATAAAGCTTATAGGAGCAACTGCTATTGCAGCTGCAGCAATATCGGTAGCACCAGGGGATGCGGGAACACCAATTGCAAATGAACTTGCAGAGATTTCCAAGTATTTCCTTATCGTGTTGAGTGCACTCTATTTTGAAAAATACTTTATTGTAATCGCTGGATTTGTTGTTTCCTATTTGGCAATTCCATTAGCGTGTATATGTGGCGGTTTATATGCTTGGACGAAGAAACGGGTCTTTCAATCTATTGCAATTAAATCAATATTGTTTGGCGCAGTTTTAGCATTGATTGTTCCTTGTACTGTAGTTACATCCAATCTTGTTACGAATGCATATAACGAAACACTTGAGAGTGCGCAGGAGTTTGATGTTCAAGAGGAGAAGGAAGAGGATAAGGATGGCGGAATTCTAAACCAGTTAAAGTCTACAGGTACAGAGGTTGTTACCCGTGCTGCAGATTATTTGACCAATCTTCTTGAAGCACTTGCAGTTATGTTGGTTGTTAGTTGCCTGATTCCGATTATTGTTCTTATTATTGCGTTCTTTGTGTTAAAGATGTTGTTTACGCAGACACCATCTGTGATGCAGGGAGATAAGCCATTTGTGAATAAAGAAGCGTAGAGATAGGAAAAATACTTAAGAAAAAGGAACGACATGACAGAAGAAATATTCGACATCGTAGATGAAGCGGGACAGCCCACCGGCGACACCGTAACCAGAACCCAGGCCCATGCCGAGGGCATCCGACATCGAACCGCCCATATCTGGGTGGTTCGTGAAAAAGACGGCCGAGCAGAAGTACTATTGCAAAAGCGCGCCCTGAACAAGGACTCCTTCCCGGGAAGATATGACACCTCATCCGCAGGCCACATTCAGGCAGGAGATGAACCACTGGAGTCCGCCATCCGAGAACTGTCGGAGGAACTGGGAATCCAGGCAAAAGCAGATGAGTTGAACTTTGCAGGAACCTTCGTGATCCAGTATGAAAAGGAATTCCATGGCAAGATGTTCAAGGACAATGAGATTGCCTTCGTGTATGTCTACAAGGAAGAGGTTGATATCGATAGCCTTACAATCCAGAAGGAAGAGCTGGATTCCGTGGAATGGTTTGACCTGGAGGAAGTCTATCAGGCCTGCCAGCCACCAAGGGATATGAAGTTTTGTGTTCCGATGGGAGGATTGGAGATTGTAAGAGGGTATGTGAATAGGAACTCGAATAAATAGAAGCTACATGAAGCGCATGCTATAATATAAATAAGGCATAACAGCGCATGTGGCTGGTCAAATCTAGAGATAAAAGGAGGGACTTTCAAATGAAACATCTTTGGAAAAAAGTAGTTTCTATCGGATTGTTATTTGTAGTCTCTCTATGCTTGTGTTCATTCTCTGATCTCAATTCGTTCGCTAGAGCAGCGACTAAAAATGCCTATGCAGCAAAAACAGTAGTTGCTGAAAACACTGATAGCTCCTTTTGGATTAAATACATCGATGTAGGACAAGGGGATGCAGCACTAATCCAGTGTGATGGCCATTATATGATGATTGATGGTGGACCATCATCAGCGTCTCGTATCATTTATTCCATCTTAAAAAAAGAGAACGTTAAAAACCTAGATTATATGATTGCAACCCATCCTGATGCGGACCATATTGGTGGCTTATCCGGTGCACTTAATTATGCGTCGGTGGATACTTGCTATACTCCGGTGTTGGAGCATGATACGAAAACGTTTCGCAGTCTGATAAAGTACTTGAACAAGTGCGATGCGACAATTGAAGTTCCAACGGCAGGAATGACATTTTCTCTTGGCACTGCAGAAGTAGCAATTCTTGGACCGGTTCGTTATAGCGACGAATCAAACGATGAATCAATTATTGCGAAAATAACATATGGTTCGAATTCGTTTCTTTTTATGGGAGATGCGACAACAGATGAAGAACGCACGTTGATGAATGCCAATAAGGACTTGTCATGTGATGTTTTGAAAGTTGGGCATCATGGTAGTGCTGGTTCTACAGGCAGTCGCTTCTTGAAAAAAGCATCTCCAACCTATGCGGTCATATCCGTTGGCGATGACAATACATATGGACATCCAACAGAGGATGCGTTGACCCGACTAAAAGCTATCGGTGCGACGCTATATCGTACTGATCTGCAAGGGGATATCCTTTGTGAAAGTGATGGAACTACGATTACTTTTTCGACTGAGAAAACAGCAATAGAAGATGAGCTGTGGGTGCCGGGACCATCAGCTAGAGAATCAATAACACCCGCCAGTGATGTGGTAGAAGGAACATCGGATAATGGAACGGTATCTGAGGAAGCAACCTATGTTTTGAATACAAATACAAAGAAGTTTCATAAATCAAATTGCGCCAGCGTAAGACAAATGAAGGATAAGAATAAAAGAGAAGTTACAATGACGCGAGAAGAGATTATTAATCAAGGTTACAAACCTTGTAAGAACTGTAATCCATAAAGGACGATGTAAGAAAGAGGCGCTAGTCATTTGAGTGGCGCCTGTTTTATTACCTAGATTCGTTTTCTGTTTGTAATTCTTTATACCCACTCAACACAATTCCTGTTCCAACAATCGCCAACACAGTAAACGCCATAAAAGATGATTGGAGCCCTGTCTTAGCTGAAACAACTTGAACAACAATATTCGCAAGGACTGTTCCAAGTGCCATCATAGTTCCGGTCCAGATGGTTATAAGACTGCTTCGATCATTCTCACGAGCCATGTTAGAAATGCTTTCAATCATCGCTGGCTGTGCAAAACCAAATCCAAAAGATTCCAAAGCTTGAATAATGATTATGATAACCAGTGTAGGGGCAATTGCGGTCAATGCCCAACGTAAAGCCATTGCAAAGCATCCAAGCATAAGAACAGCTCTGAGCCCCAGCTTCTTTCGGAAGAACGGATAGGTGAGCATACCAATGATGGAGGAGGCGTTGATAATAGCCATTGCATTGCCAAAGTCTGCACTCGTTCCACCGAGGTCTTCGATGATGATTGGAAGATAAACAAATATCGCCCGCCAACCTAAGAAGACCATAGTGCCGCCCAATATAATCATTAGGTAACGCTCTAGAACAACAAGCTTCTCACTGAGGGACTGGTGCTTATCAGTAGGTCGCATTACAGTAATCTCATTCGCAAATCGTTCCTTCAAAATCAATAGCGTGATAAGCGTTAATAACTGTACACCACTATGCACGATAAACATTCGGTCAATGCCGATAGAAGCGTACAGATGACCCAATAGAAAACTAGCAAAAACTCCTGATAAGCTTCCAAATAGTCTAGTTCTGCTGTATTCGATTTGCGGGTACTTATTACGGATAGCAACAGTCAATCCATCTAGCTGTCCGATACATGAGAAGTCAAACAGTGTAACAGGAAAGATAAACAGAATCACACATAGAAGTGATTGATGGAAAAACAACAATAAGAAAGCAAGGGGAATGGATAGCCCTACAAAGTATAAGAAACAATCTCCGAGATGTTTTTGCTTTTTGAGTAAAAAGGAAACTACAAACTGAAAAAAGAAATTGCCGATTGCGGTAGCCATGGAGAGAATGGCAACGTCGCTGCTTCGATATCCTAAATGGGTCAGATACATGACCTCAAAAGGAAAGAAGGCTGTATAGGCAAAGTTAAAGAATACATATACAAGAATCAGTAAAAACCATGGTTTCAGATAATCTCTCTTAGTCATATTATTATTCCCCCATAGACTATTATGTCAGATGTATTCCTTAAGAAACAAGACCATCCGGATAAAAACTGGATGGTCTTGCATTTGCTTATAAAGTATCAATTAGAATGTCATGCCGGAAGCAGTAACCTGGAACCATGCAATCACAAGAAGAGTAGTAACTACGGTTGGCCAGATGGTCTTCGTCTTCTTGCCAATGTAGAATCCTAAACTGTTGATAATTAAGGTTCCGATAGCGATTGCCATAACCTGCTCACCGCCGATGTATCCTCTGCTTGTTGTGAAGATGGTTCGGTGTCCAAAGTAAGCATTCGCAACAAAGAATACATGTAATACGATAGGTGCGAGGCAGCAGAGAAGATTGCTGATGGTAAGTGCTTTTGCTGTGCTGCCTGGAGTATCCGTATCAAATCGAACCAGAGTCTTTTGCGCAATGGCATTCATAAGAACGAATGGAAGCATCCAGAACATCATAGCTAAGAACTTGGTAGTAGCACGCTCTCTGATGATTGGATCAATCTCAAATACGATTAACTGCAGGTTGCTCTTGGTAACGAAGTAGAACAGCAGGAAATATCCGAAGGAGATACCAAATACCAACAAGCTATACAAAAGAGTCTTGCCAATATATCCAATATGGAAGCTATCATCATCGCCGGTAGCCAATCCGAGATCAACTAGTCTTGTCTTATCTTTCCTACCCTTAACGAAGTGGAATACAATCATGTAAAGCAATAAGGATACACCTGTTACGATGGACCAGATACATTTTGCACCGGAATTACCAAATCTAGTAAAGTAGTTCGGTTCACCGGAACCTGTCTGCATGTAGCACCAGATCACGCTATAGCCGATAAGAAGAACAAATGCGATCGCTGCAATCCACCAAGACCCCTTGCCGGAGTAACCTACATAACCACGATCCTTCACTGCAAGGCTGCTGAACGTCTCGGTTTCTAAAAGGAGGCAAGCAACGGCAATCATAAATAAAGCAACAACGCAAATCATGACAACAATCATGAAATCACGAATGAGATATACGGTGTTGTTAGAGTCAATTGGATTCGGTACAGAAATAGACTGCTCTACCAGCATTACAAAATCTTTAACGATGCCATTGGTGTATGGTTCCCAGATGTGAAGGGTGTGAGGAGACATAACGACTCTTCCGGTTCCTTCTGCAAAATCACCATAGACTTTGCCTTCTTCAATGGTGTCAGTCTCAGCCATTCCGAAAACAGCCTTCAGAGGAGGAGCCTGATAAATGTCATCGATGGTACTGAAGTTTGTTGTTCTAACAAGTGCACTTTCATCGGATGTACCAATCAGAAGTGCAAAGTTAAAATCATAACCAAGTTCAGGATCGCCGTACATGTTCATGCCGACATTGGTCTGCAGCTTTACCTGATCCTGATGATTCTGAGCAACCTGAATTGTGTACATACCACCCATGGAATGACCACCGGTTACCATATTTGCAGAATCAACAAAAGGAAGCTCGGATAAATACTGGAAAGCCATCTCATGACAGTGAGTTGGATCATCAGTAGAAGTTACAGCCTGGTTGTTAGAATCGAATCGAACAACGCCGGTGGTACTTTCGGATAGACCATTGCCAGGAACATCGATGGTCATGGCAACCATGCCTCGACGGGATGCTTCGATACAGAATGCTCGACCGGCATCAACGCCATCACCACCACCAACACCCCAGAGAAGACCAGGTGCAGGATTCTCTGCAGTAGCAGTCTTAGGAATATAAATCTTGTAATTAACGGTTGTACCGTTCTGTGATACAAGTTTGCCTAGTTTGACATCAACATTCCCCCAAGATGTATCGATTCCGTTCATGACGACGCAACAGAGCAGCGTCAGAATGATAGATACGATCAATAAAATTGATGCGCTTCGTTTTTTCATAGTAAAACCTCCATTTTTACCCTCGAGAATAATTGTTCACACGTGAACGTAACGAACATATTCTTTTTGTAAGACAATAAGTCAACACAGTGCATAAAGGCGCCATTTATGCGAAAGGGTAACTTATATGTTATACCTAAAGTATAATATTAAGTTCACGCGTGAACAATATGGAGAAAATAACAAATGCGATCAAGAAAAATTGGACAAGTATAACAAATCGCATTTCCCTAGTTTTCAACGGGTTAGAAGAGGTATATTATGAAATAGAATTGTAGAAATATTGTTCATGCATAAATGAAAAGGCTTGGAGAGTTGTACATGAATCAGAATTGGCACGGAAGATACGAAGAAATCATTAATTCGCTGGTAAGATTTGGTAATGTCGCATCACGTAACAGCACATTGAAGCGGCATTATGACAAGTACGATATGGATATGTCTGCCCAGGAATGGCAGGTATTAGCGTTCTTAGTAGAGCATGCAGACAATAACTATAGTATGGCTGCTATTGCAGACAGTATTGGAATTGCAACAAGCACCATGACGAAGTATACCAATTCGCTGGTGAAGAATGGGCTGGTAGAGAAGTCAAAAGAAAAGGGAAATAAGAAGAACATTATTCTGAAGGTTACGGAGAAGGGAAGTGTTTTCTACGCGGAAGTAATCTCAAATCGTGTGTCTGCACGTTTCCAAAACTTCTTTGAAATTCTATCTACGGTTCCTGATAGTGAATTGAAGGTGTTCAGCGAAGCGATTGATGCGCTGGCTGGAAGATTGCCGGTGTCAAAGTCGAATGAAGGGGAGAATTGAATCCGGCATCTGACATTTTTGTGTACACATAATTGGACTCCTGATTTGATACCATATAAAAAAGGGCTCCTACGCCTTTTTAGTAATAGTTATGCTATACTTTAAATTGGTGTAGGACCTCAAAATCTATAGGAGGAATTACAGGGTAAAGTAATGGAAGACAAAGTACAGTTATATGAAAATCAACCGATTCGTACTGCGTGGGTAGAGGATGAGGAAGAATGGTATTTCTCCATCGTTGATGTTGTGCAGGTACTGACGGAGAGCGCCGATGGACGAAAGTATTGGAA
>JAILCW010000127.1 GCA_024690265.1 Lachnospiraceae bacterium
ATAATTCCAAGTTGTTCAAGGGTACGGTTGTGAAGGAAGATCGCTCTCTTATGAATGTTCCGTTCATCACCGGCGATGAGGAATTAGACAAGAAGTTCGTAGCAGAGTCCAAGGCAGCTGGATTAGAGAACTTGAAGGGCCATCGTACCGTCGGTGGAATGCGTGCTTCTATTTACAATGCTATGCCTAAGGCTGGTGTAGAGAAGCTAGTAGAGTTCATGGCTGATTTTGAAAAGAAGAACTTGAAGTAGGGAAAAGGGAGAAAAGAAAATGTTTACTTACAACTGTTTGAATCCGATTAGTAATGTCGGACTGGATTTGTTTAATACGAATTATAAGGCGACGGAAGATTTTGCCGAGGCAGACGCGGTATTAGTGCGAAGCGCGAAGATGCATGACCTGGAGCTTTCCGATAAGCTTCTTGCAGTAGCCCGTGCAGGCGCCGGCGTTAACAACATTCCGCTGGATAAATGTGCCGATAAGGGTATTGTTGTTTTTAACACACCGGGTGCTAATGCGAATGGTGTGAAGGAAATGGTATTTGCAGGTATGTTGCTTGCTAGCCGTGATATCGTAGGCGGAAGTAACTGGGTAACTGATAATCAGGAGGATCCGGACATTGCCAAGACCATGGAGAAGGCCAAGAAGAATTTTGCCGGAACCGAGATTGCAGGCAAGAAGCTTGGTGTTATCGGACTTGGAGCTATCGGCGTATTGGTAGCCAATGCAGCAATTCACATGGGCATGGAAGTATACGGCTATGATCCATACATTTCCGTTAATGCAGCATGGAATCTGTCTGGAAGCGTTAAGCACGTGCTCAGTGTAGATGATATTTATCAGGAGTGCGATTTTATCACCGTACATGTACCGCTGTTGGATAGCACCAAGGAGATGATTAATCGCGATGCCATCGAGAAGATGAAGAAGGGCGTCATCATTCTGAATTTTGCCCGCGATCTCTTGGTAGATGAGCAGGCAGTGGTTGATGCCATTGCAGCTGGCAAGGTGCGCAAGTATGTGACCGACTTTCCGAATCCAACAACGGCAGGCAAGGAGGGCGTTATCGCAACTCCTCATCTTGGTGCTTCTACGGAAGAGGCAGAAGACAACTGCGCGCGCATGGCTGTGGAAGAGTTGCGTGATTTCTTAGAGAATGGTAACATCAAACACTCCGTGAACTACCCGGATTGTGACATGGGAGTTTGCCAGACCGCAAGCCGCGTTGGCGTGTTACACCAGAACTTGAAGGGTACCATTGCACGTTTCACCACCATCACCGGTGATGCTAACATCAACGTATCTGACATGACCAACAAGTCCCGTGGCGAGTATGCATATACCTTGATGGACTTGGATTCCGAAGTGTCGGAAGATGTGTTGAAGCAGTTAGCAGCATGCGAAGGTGTTTATCGCGTGCGTGTAATCAAGTAATAATTGAGGGAAAACTATGGCTGATATTAAACCGTTTTTAAGTATCCGGCCTGCAAGGGAGAGTGCGCGTGACATCGCCGCTCTCCCTTATGATGTTTATAACAGGCAGGAAGCAAAAGAAGTAGTAGCGAAGAATCCAAAGTCTTTTCTTCGCATTGATCGTGCAGAGACTAACTTCCCGGATAGCGTGGATACCTACGCAGAGGAAGTGTATCAGAAGGCCCATGATCTCTTGTGGGAAATGGTGCAGCAGGGGGATTTCATTCAGGATGAGAGCCCGTGCTATTACATTTATGAGCTTACCATGGATGGCAGAGTCCAGACCGGAATCGTTGGCTGCGCTGCTGTAGACGATTATGAGAGTGGCGTAATCAAGCGTCATGAGAATACCAGAGCTGATAAAGAAGCAGACCGCATCCATCATGTGGATACCTGCAATGCCCAGACGGGTCCGATTTTTTTGGCATATCGCGATAATGCAACCATCAATGCAGTGGTTGAGCGTGTGAAGACTGGTGAGGCAGAGTATGATTTTACCTCTGAGGATGGCATTCGTCATCGCGTTTGGGTCATTCGAGATGCAGCGGATATTGCTACCATTCAGGAGACCTTTGCAGGCATTGCGGAGATTTATATCGCTGACGGACATCATCGTGCAGCCTCCGCAGTTCGCGTATCGCAGCAGCGACGTGCAGCAGGCGATGGCGGGGTTCATGAGTACAATCATTTCTTGTCGGTATTGTTCCCGGATAGCCAGTTGAAGATTTTAGACTACAACCGCGTGGTACGGGATTTGAATGGATACTCCGAGGAGGAGTTTTTGGCTGAAGTGGAGGAAGTGGCTGACTTGGTGGCAACAGCGCCGGAGGCTATTCGCCCGCAGGAGAAGGGCCAGTTCTCCATGTATTTGAATGAAACCTGGTACCTTTTCAGCGTGAAGCCGGAGCTTCGCAGCGATGATCCTGTCGATGGCCTGGATGTAGCACTGTTACAGAACCTGGTTCTAGAGCCGATTCTTGGCATCGGTGATCCGAAGACCGACAAGCGCATCGATTTTGTAGGCGGAATCCGTGGACTTGAGGAGCTGGAACACAGATGCCATGCAGACATGCAGGTGGCTTTTGCTATGTATCCAACCCAGATTAGCGAACTCTTCGCTGTGGCAGACGCCGGACGCCTGATGCCTCCGAAGTCTACTTGGTTTGAGCCAAAGCTTCGCAGCGGATTGTTTATTCATTCTTTGGAAGATTAAGATTCCTAGGCAGCCCTTTGTGGGCTGCCTTTTTTATCGTCAGGGGGCTTGAGCGGTTGGCCTGCTAGCGAGGCTGGGGTGCTAAGAAGTGAAGAATCCTGGTATCTTAGCACCTGATTTGCACGCTTTCGGACTCTGGGGACACCGGATTAGGTGCTAAGTTCGAGAGTATGGGGCGGGCTTAGCACCCATTTCTGCTGAAAACAGGTCGAAATAGTGCAAATATCAAGGAATTTGAAGGAGAAACCTACTGAAATGGGTGCTAAGGAGATATTCTATAAGCAATCTTGGCACCTAATTCGCTGCCCCCGAGGTGGCCAAACTGGGAAATTGGGTGCCAAGACGAACGTTTCTAGTGTGAATTAGCACCCCGTGGACGCTATTCCGCTGCTAGCGGGTATGTTTTTGCGTCCAAGGCTTGAGAGCAAGTACACTTCAAGTAAGCATTTGGACGCAAGAATCCTGCATTAGTACAGGGGACTGCGTCCAGATTTCATGGGATTTTCAAAACTTGCGTCCAAGATCGCTAGGATTCCGGACGCTATATGCCTGCTTGAGAATATGTCTTTGCGTCCAAAACGCGAGAGCGCTCCCACCTCATAAAAAATCATGGACGCAATTTGCCGTGATAATAGCGACTTCTTGCGTCCACCGGTCAACTCAGGGTGCCAAGGAACTCCAAGTCGTGTATAATAAAACACAGTGAAATTAACAGAAAAGGGGTAAACTAGAATGTTACTGGTACAGGCGATTTCGGATAATTTTGTGCAGAATCTCAATGAGGGTGTGGTTCGCAACTGGCTGGAGGCAGTGCTGCCGAAAGCATTGGGATTTTTTTGGACTATTGTGTTGGCTTTTGTGGTATATTTTATCGGTGTGCGTATCATCCGCGCCGTGCAGAAGGGCTTCCGCAAGTCCCTGCAGTTCCACAAAGCAGAAGTGGGTGTAATACAGTTTACGGACCAGGTGATTAAGGCCATCGGTTATGTGATTCTGATAGTGATTATCTTGCAGCTCTTTGGATTTGAGGCCACCAGCTTATCTGCAGCTATTGCATCTGTAGGATTGACTGCCGGTCTGGCATTTCAGGGGTCCCTGTCCAATTTTGCCGGAGGAGTGCTGATTCTTGTGCTTCATCCATTCCGCGTGGGAGACTATATCGTAGAGGACACCCACAAGAATGAGGGAACCGTAACAGAGATTAGCATCTTCTATACCAAGCTGAAGACTTTGGACAACAAGATTGTAGTAATTCCAAACGGCATTTTGGCCAATGCATCCCTGACCAACATCACGGATCAGGACAAGCGGATGATTAACTTAATTGCCTCAATCGGTTATAATGATGATATTGATGTGGCCAAGGGCGTCATTCAGAAGATTATTGACGAAGAGCCACAAGTCATTCGTACCGAAGACATTAAGGTATTTGTACATCAGTTGGGAGCTAGTTCCATCGACATCGGATTCCGTTTCTACGTACCGATGGAGCAGTATTGGGACGTGCGCTGGAGAACGCTAGAGAAGGTAAAAAAGGAATTTGATGCCGCTGGCATTACGATTCCGTACCAGCAACTGGACGTACATATTAATCAATAGAATGGAGAACATTACATGAGAGAAATCCCAAGTAGTTACGAGCTAATCGGCAAGACCGGTTTAGGAGACCTGCATGCAGTAGGTTATGTGCTGCGCCATCGCAAAAGCGGTGCCAATATCGCACTGGTTGAGAACGATGATGACAACAAGGTATTCTACATCGGGTTCCGTACACCACCGAAGGATTCCACAGGTGTACCACACATTATCGAGCATTCCGTATTATGCGGATCCAAGAAGTATCCAACCAAGGATCCTTTTGTAGAATTGGTCAAGGGTTCCCTGAATACATTTTTAAATGCTATGACCTATCCGGACAAGACCGTATATCCGGTGGCTAGCTGTAACGATAAGGATTTTGATAACTTAATCGACGTTTATATGGATGCGGTGTTGCATCCGAATATCTATCAGAGAGATGAAATTTTCCGTCAGGAAGGCTGGCACTATGAGCTGGAGAATCCGGAGGATGAGCTTACCATCAATGGCGTTGTTTATAACGAGATGAAGGGAGCGTTCTCTTCACCGGATGACGTATTGAATCGCGAGATTGTGAATTCCCTGTTCCCGGATACTCCTTATGGCGTAGAGTCCGGCGGAGATCCGAAGCATATTCCGGAGCTTACTTATGAGCAGTTTTTGGATTTCCATCGCACCTATTATCATCCATGCAATTCCTACATTTACTTGTACGGCAACATGGATTTTGTTGAAAAATTAGAGTACTTAGACCGCGAGTATCTGTCCAAGTATGACCATATCGAAGTGGATTCTGAGATTCCATACCAGAAGCCATTCGAGAAGCCGGTAGAGATCTACAAGAAGTATCCGATTGCATCCGATGAGGATGGATTGGATGGTACTTATCTGGCTATGAACTATGTAGTTGGAACTACTCTTGATCCGGAATTGTATCAGGCATTGGATATTATTGATTATGCATTGATTAATGCACCGGGAGCACCGGTTCGTCAGGCTCTGTTGGATGCCAATATTGGTAAGGATATTCTGGGTGGATACGATCCGGGTACTTTGCAGCCAATGTTTTCCTTTATTGCCAAGGGTGCCAATGAGAGCGACAAAGAGCGTTTCTTGCAGGTGGTACGAGAGACCTTAGAACAGCAGATTCGTGACGGTATCGACAAGAAGTCATTGCTGGCAGGCATTAACAGTGCGCAGTTCCGTTTCCGTGAGGCAGATTTTGGCGGCTTTTCCAAGGGCTTAATCTATGGCTTGCAGTGTTTGGATAGTTGGTTATACAACGAACAGCAGCCATTTATGCATTTACACGCAACAGAGGTGTTAGATCGCCTGCGTGACAAGGTAGAAACCCGTTACTTTGAGGATATCGTTGATAAGTATCTTCTGAATAATATGCATGCATCCATTCTGGTGGTTACACCGGAGCAGGGACTGACCACCAAGGAGGACGAGGAACTTCGCACCAAGTTGTCACAGTACAAGTCCACCCTGACCAAGTGGGAGATTGATGAGATTGTTGCCAATACCAAGCATCTTCGCGAGTATCAGGAAACACCGTCCACTCCGGAAGAGCTGGCAACCATTCCGATGCTGACCCGAGAGGACTTAAGCCGCAAGGTGCGCCCATACTTCAACGACGAGAAGGACGTTGCAGGCGTTAAGGTATTGCATCACAACATCAATACCAACGGCATTCATTACCTCAATCTGGTATTTGATATTGGACATGTTTCAGAGAAGGACTACAGCCAGTTGTCCTTCCTGGTTCGCATCTTAGGATTATTAGATACAGAAAAGTACGGCTATGCAGACTTCGCCAATGAAGTGAACTTATACACCGGCGGTATTTCCGTAAGCCAGCAACTTTATAGCAAGCTAGATGGTGGTTGGGTGAACACCGTGGAAGTTCGCGGCAAGTTCCTCTATGATTTGGTGGAGCATGCCATTCCGTTAATGGAAGAGTTAGCGTTCCATACACGTTTTGAGGATGCCAAGCGAATTCATGAGTTGTTGAATCAGGAGATTTCTCGTGTACAGCAGCGCCTACAGACCGCAGGAAGTGCGGTAGCTGCTCTTCGTGCCAGCTCCTATTATGCAGAGCAGGCAGAGATTAATGAGAAGTTCACAGGCATTGATTATTACAACTACTTGAAGGATTTCGAAGAGCATTTTGAGGAGCGAGTTGCCTCTTTCCAGGCGGATGCCAAGCGTTTGCTCAATAGCGTGTTCCGTCAGGAGAACCTGTTGGTTAGTACCATTGGTGGTAATCAGTCCTTTGAGCAGGTCAGTGAGTATCTGCCGGAGATTTGCAACCATCTTTTTGTGGAAGATTATGAGCGCACGACGCCGAATCTGTCTACAGAGCGTAAGAATGAAGGCTTTATGACCGCGGGGCAGGTGCAGTACGTGGCTCGTGCCGGAGACTTCAAGGCTGCAGGATTTGAGTACACCGGAGCTATGAAGATATTGAAGGTCATTTTGAATTACGATTATCTGTGGGTGAATGTCCGAGTAATGGGCGGCGCCTACGGATGTAACAGTGAGTTTGGACGCCACGGCAATATGTTCCTGGTATCTTATCGTGATCCGAACCTGACCGAGACCAATGATATCTTCGAGCGTACGCCGGAATACATCGAGAACTTCGATGTGGATGAGCGGGATATGACCAAGTACATCATCGGAACCATTAGCGGCATGGATACACCGCTGACTCCGGCACAGAACGGACTTCGTTCTCTGGGGGCTTACATGACCGGTGTTCCAATTGAATTGTTGGAAAAAGAACGGAACCAGGTTATCGATGCTACGGTAGAGGATATCCGTGCATTGGCACCGATGGTACGTAAGTCATTGGATCAGAATTATATTTGTGTTGTGGGCAACGAGGATGCAATCCAGAAGAACAACGAGATGTTCATGAATGTTGCTGCACTTATTTAGAAAAGGAAACCTATGTCAGAAGAATTTAAATCCGGGTTCGTCACCATTATTGGACGACCAAATGTTGGAAAATCAACACTAATGAATCACTTGATTGGACAGAAGATTGCCATCACGTCCAACAAGCCACAGACCACACGTAACCGCATTCAGACGGTGTACACCGATATGGAGCGGGGACAGATTGTATTTGTGGATACCCCAGGTATTCACCATGCCAAGAACAAGCTGGGCGAATACATGGTCAAGGTTGCCAAGACATCCATGAAGGATGTGGACGTTATTCTGTGGCTGGTGGAGCCGGATACTTCTGTTGGAAGCGGTGATCAGGAGATTGCCAAGCAGCTTTCCGGTGTGGATATTCCGGTGATTTTGGTCATCAACAAGGTTGATACCGTACCACGTGAGAAGATTCTTGAGGTTATTAATACCTACAAGGAACTTCTGGAGTTCGCAGAGATTGTACCGTTGTCGGCACTTCGTGGACAGAATTGTGATGAACTGGTAGATTGCTTGTTCAAGTATCTCCCGGAGGGACCGATGTTCTACGATGAGGATACGGTAACGGACCAGCCGGAGCGTCAGATTGTGGCAGAGATCATTCGTGAGAAATCACTTCACGCATTGAATGAAGAGGTGCCACATGGTATTGCGGTTTCCATCGATCAGATGAAGAAGCGCAAGGGCAAGAAATTCTATGACATTGATGCCACCATTATTTGCGAGCGTGATTCCCACAAGGGCATCATCATTGGCAAGCAGGGCGCTATGCTGAAGAAGATTGGAACCAACGCACGATTTGAGATTGAGCGTTTATTAGATGCCAAGGTGAACTTGAAGCTTTGGGTCAAGGTCAAGAAGGATTGGCGTGACAGCGACTTCTTGATTCAGAATTTCGGATATCGTGAGGACGAATCCGACAACTAGAATAGGAACAGAGGACGAATCATTGGATAACAACTTGTTGCTACAGGGCATGGTGCTTTCCTCCATGCCCATTGGCGAATATGACAAGCGCATATCGATTCTGACCCGGGAGCGGGGCAAGATTTCTGCATTTGCCAAGGGCTCCCGTCGTCCCAACAGTAGTTTGTTGGCGGCCAGCAATCCCTTTGTCTATGGCTCCTTTGAAGTGTACCAGGGACGCAGCAGTTACACGGTGCACAAGGTGGAGGTAGCCAATTACTTTGATTCCCTCAAGAATGATTTGGAGGCAGTTTGGTATGCCTCTTATTTTATGGAAATGGCAGAGTACTTCGGCCAGGAAAATGTAGACGAGTCCGAGCGCCTGAAGCTATTGTATGTTACCCTTCGGGCATTGGAGAGCAAGAAGTTTTCCAAGAATCTTATTCGACTGATCTATGAGTTGAAGACCATGGCCATCAACGGAGATTATCCCAATGTGTTTGCTTGCTTAGACTGCGGCAGCTCGGAAGATTTGGACTATTTTTCCATGGAGAAGCGGGGCTGTGTGTGTATGGAATGCCATGAGAAGCATGGTGGGTTCCGCATTCAGAACTCGGTGCTCTATGCCATGCAGTTTATTATCAGTTCCCCGGCAGAGAAGTTGTACACCTTCCGCCTGTCCGAGTCCGTGGAAAATGAACTGGATTATATCGTCACAAGTTATCGCAGACGATACATGGAACATGAATTTAAGTCTGAGAGTTTCTTGCACATGTAGGCAGTTCATTGTATAATTTATCAAGTTGTTTTTTTATAAGAAAGAAAAGGGGTAACCTTCATGACAGAGTCAAGTGAACAGGCCCGCGGAACACGGGAACAAGCGCTAAAGAAACGTCAGCAGAGACGTCAGCAGGCAATGCGTCGTCGCAGACGTATTTTGATTACATCACTGGTTTTGATTGCAGTAGCAATTGTGTTGGTTGTAGTGATGTTACTTCGCACTGTTTTGGGTGGTAGTTTTGCTGAGGAGACAGCACTTACGCTTGCAGCCGATGGATCCGTGACCTTCGAAGAAGTTGTAGATTTTGATAAGGATACTTACAGCAAGTCCGAGATGAAGGAATTCGTTAAGAATATGGTGGATTCCTATGATGGAGCCGGAGAGGTGACATTGGATGCGGTTGCTGTTCGCAAGGACAAGGCATACGTGACGGTTACTTATGATAGTCTGGATACCTATGTAGAGTTTACCGGTTATCCGGCATATTCCGGAACCATTGCTTCTGCTAAGGATGCCGGACACAGCTTTGATTTGACCTTCAATGCAGTAGACGGTGGTAGTCTGGGAGATATTGTTTCCGCATCCGAGGTAACATCTGATGATAGCCGCAAGGTTCTGATTCTTCAGGAGAACGTTGTAGTGCATGTTCCGGGCAAGCTTGATTATGTAACTACCAACGGTATTGCAGTTCGTGATTCTAGTACAGTAGAGATTTCCCCAGTTGGCGACAATGCAGACGCTGCTGTGGAAGCATACATTATATATGAGTAATTAGAGGAGAGTAAGGTAACGATGGAAAAGTCAGCAAAGACAATGGACAAAATTGTAGCATTAGCTAAGGCTAGAGGCTTTGTATATCCGGGTTCTGAGATTTACGGCGGTTTAGCTAATACTTGGGACTACGGTAACCTGGGCGTTGAGTTCAAGAACAACGTGAAGAAGGCATGGTGGAAGAAGTTCATTCAGGAGAACCCATACAACGTAGGTGTTGATTGTGCAATTCTTATGAACCCACAGACCTGGATTGCTTCCGGTCACTTGGGTGGATTCTCCGATCCTTTGATGGATTGTAAGGAGTGCCATGAGCGTTTCCGTGCTGACAAGATCATCGAGGATTATGCAGCAGAGAATGGTATTACATTGGAGTCTTCTGTTGATGGATGGTCTCATGAAGATATGGAGAAGTTCATCAATGATAACAACGTTCCATGTCCATCCTGCGGCAAGCACAACTTTACCAGCATCCGTGAGTTCAACCTTATGTTTAAGACCTTCCAGGGCGTTACTGAGGATGCCAAGGATACAGTTTACCTTCGACCTGAGACTGCACAGGGTATCTTCGTTAACTTCAAGAACGTACAGCGTACTAGCCGTAAGAAGGTACCATTCGGAATCGGACAGATCGGTAAGTCCTTCCGTAACGAGATTACACCTGGTAACTTTACCTTCCGTACTCGTGAGTTTGAGCAGATGGAGCTTGAGTTCTTCTGCAAGCCTGGTACACAGACTGAGTGGTTCAACTACTGGCGTACCTTCTGCTACGAGTGGTTACTTTCCCTTGGCATCAAGGAAGAGAACCTTCGTCTCCGTGATCATGATCCGGAAGAGCTTTCTTTCTACTCTGATCACACTACTGATATTGAGTATGCATTCCCATTCACCGATTGGGGTGAGTTGTGGGGTATCGCATCCAGAACTGATTACGACTTGACCAGACATCAGGAGACTTCCGGACAGTCTATGGATTACTTCGATGATGAGACCAATGAGAAGTACATCCCATACGTTGTTGAGCCATCTCTTGGTGCTGACCGTGTAACTCTTGCATTCCTGTGCGAGGCTTATGACGAGGAGAACATCGGAACAGATGAGAAGCCGGACATGAGAACCGTACTTCACTTCCATCCGGCATTGGCTCCAATCAAGATTGGTGTATTGCCACTTTCCAAGAAGTTGAACGAAGGCGCTGAAAAGGTATTTGCAGAGCTTTCCAAGAAGTGGAACTGCGAGTTCGATGATCGTGGAAACATCGGTAAGCGTTATCGTCGTCAGGACGAGATTGGTA
>JAILCW010000170.1 GCA_024690265.1 Lachnospiraceae bacterium
CAACAGAGTCATAAATGCTATTGGCTTCAATGGTTTCATTCCAGCTAAAGGAAAGATTTGCAGCCATTCCGGCCTTTCTTGCAATGGCTTTTACCAGCTCCGCTTCATGTTCTGCAAGGGTTTGTCTAGTGGTCTGTCGATTTGTTGAGATGACGCCATCAATAGTTCCACCCTTCATCTTGAAGGTTCCTCGGATACAACCGGTAACATCCATATCCAATGCCACATCCACCTGGCCCCGCTCTTCTTCCTTGCCACGAACAATCTTAAGTGTGAGATTACCTGTAGCATCTGCCACAGTAATTGGAATCGCATAGGTTTCTTCCTTGGTTGCCATAGAAGCCAACGTCTTCAACTGGGTAACCACCATCTTCATACCACGAACATCAATGTAGCCCTTGGCATCTTCAATAATGGCAGTTCGCATCACATTTTCTGCAGTATCAGCCAGCTTCTTTTGCGCTTCCGCCATCTCTTCCGGTGTCTTCACCGCTTCGCCAAAATCTTCCATGATGTCGTTCTTTACTTCCTGCAACATCTCGAAGATTCGATTACGGTCCTTCATATAAGCGGACATAGCCTCTAGGTTAACTCCCGTAACCGGAAGGTCGTACTGCTGTAAGATGCGATATACCTGCTCATCCGACTGCACTGCCTGACGCATGGTTTCCCGCTGATTCTGTACGTAGGACTCCTCGATTTGGAAATCTTCCTCCATCTGCTCTAACGCTGTTGCAAATGTATCCGGATTCATTTCCATATAGGTGTCTTCCGATTCAAACTGCATCATCTTATCCGGCGTCATGGCATGCTTCGCATCCGTAACACGGTAAGTCAAAAATACCTTTTCCACCTGCTGGGTAATGGAGAGGTCCTTCACAGACATCTCATTCATGCCTGTAGTTGCGTCTACCGTATACTCACGGTTCTCATGCTTTCTGGTGCGAACGGCTTCCATCATATTACGAAGGGTAATATCACTTCCCTGATGAAGAAGCTGTCCAATCACAGCGCCATCGGTAGCTTCCACCTGGTGCAAGAGGCGATATACGCCGATGAAGCTCTCTCGCTGCTCCGGCGTCATATCTCCAATGCGATCCATCTTCCATAAGAACTTGGCATAGCCTTCCTCAGAATTAGAATCAGAGAGATTCTCCTCTGCCTCGGAGGCTGCTTTGACCAATTCTTCCATGGACATGTCTAATGGGTTCTTACCGGTATCGATAAGTTCCTTCACCACGCCCGGCTTTAATGCATGTAATGCACGCTGCACCATAGCGTCATTGGCCTTCATGGTGGTAACGGATTCCTTGGTAATCTCCAACTGATTGTAAGCAAGAATACGAACTGCACGCTCATTGGATTCTGTTGGCCCCATACCGAAATCAGCTAAGATCTCACCAATATTGCCAAATGCCTTTTGCAGGCTATCACCCAAGTCACGACGCACTTCCGTGGCCATGGTCTCATATCGTTCTCCAGCCTGAGCAAAGGCCTGCTGGGTGATAGTTGCTTCCTTATGGATCTCAGTTAAGGTTGCTGCCGGAATGTTGGCGATTCGGCCTAAGGTGATTACCGGCTGTTCTCTTAAATCAGCAACAATGGCTGTGGTCTCTTCAAAGAGATTCGCTGCTTCCGGATTCTCTGGGAACAATTTCTGTGCCAAAGATTCCTCCTGTGTACGCAGGTCTTCTACTAACTGCATTAGGTTGCTGGTATCTACTTCGATTCCCTGCTTCAACATGGATACCGTTGCCTCTTGAGTCATCATAAGACGAATCTCTTCCATGACACGATGGTCATGGACCAAAGATAACATTTGCTCATCGCTCATGGATTGAACAGAAGTTACCAACACTTCGGCCTGATCCTGGATAGAATATCCACGCACCAGGTATGCTTCCTGTGGACGATTGCCTTCGGATACAGATGCAACAATGGCATTTACAATATCCTCTGGGTCCTTCACCCATTCCCCATTTTCTAAGGAATTCATATAAGAAATATTCTCTGCTGTTACCGGCAGTCCCTGTGCTAACAATGTCTTAGCAAAGCTTTCGGTTTCTTCCGACACTTCTAAGCCGGCCTCAGTAATAATCTCATCTACCTTCGGCTGAATCTGGGTCCACTGATCCTGTGCCAATTCGCTGCTTGGAGCCTCTGCCACATAGTTGGATGACTTGGCATAACATGCGGTGTACACATTCTCGATAGTTGGTTCAAGCTCATTTTTTACCAGATATAATTCACTCTCTGGCGTGATAGCTCCGATTTCACCAACCTTCATTAGGGCCGTCTTGGCATCAGCCATCACAGCATCGTCTGTTGGTAAATCCGCTTGTTTCAGTGCCTGCTCCACATAATTTACAGATGCAACACTTCCACTCATAGCTGCGATTTCATCCGCAGACAATCCACCAAGAGCCTCAATATCTGCACCGGCTATTGCTAATTGTTTCTTAATCTTATCGGAGACAGTAACGATGGTATGCGCATCCTGATCCATCGGAGAGAATCCCTCCTCGGACATACGCTTGTAATCACCATCTGACATGGTTTCCGATGCTAATACCATCTGATTCTTCATGGCTCTTGCATCATCACCAAAAGAAGACGCATCCTCCAGGTGATCTGCCACCGTGGATTGCGTCAATTGATTTTTTTGATAAGTAGGTTGATCTATTGATATGCTTCGAAGAACCCCATCCGTTGGTTCCACAGATTTCTCTGCAGTCTTCTTCACATCGTTCCATGATTGAGAAGCACTCTTTTCGATGGCCCCTGCATGCGGTTTGGTCGCGTATAATAAATCCTCTACCTGCATAAGTTCCTCCTAAAAAAGCCTTCACCTCTTATGTCGGACAAGATGGAAGATTTCTTAACCCACAAAAAAGAGCGTGC
>JAILCW010000177.1 GCA_024690265.1 Lachnospiraceae bacterium
TATAATCAACGATTTCCTGTGCGAACTTCACACCACCATCGTTAACGGCATCCCAGAATGCCTTCTGCTGCTCTTCAGTCCAAAGGCTGAAATCAGTATTGTCCTCACCTGCTGCTGCAAGAAGTACGGAAAGAGTGGACATACCGCCACGATACTCTTCCATACCCTGGATTGGGCAAGAATAAATAGTAGTAGATCCATCATAAGTAGGATCTGCGAATACATATAAACCAAAAATAACATCATCGATGGTTGCCTTCTCGCCATCGGAGAAAGTCAAATCATCTCTCATCTGAACATCATAAGTAACAGTTCCATCTTCATTCTCAGTAACAGTGATATCAGATGTACCATAGTAAGTGTAATCTGTTCCGTTATACTCACGGGTCTCACCTTCGATACCCTTAAGTACCGGGTTACCTACACGGTCAACCTGTAATAAGCCAAGCTGTGTGAAGGTCTCACCAACGTTACGGTCATCTACGTTCTGTGCAAAGAACGGAGAGAACTTAGCCTCGAAACCGGATGAAACGGCAACAAGTGTGTCAGCTCCGCTTTCGGTAGCGGATTCGCTGTTGCTCTTACCACCTTCGGTAGCCGTCTTAGAACCGCATGCAGCTAAGCTGAACGTGGTTGTTGCGGCTAACAGAAGAGCAAGAAGCTTCTTCATGTTTTTCATATAAAACTACCTCCTATCAATGAATTCCCGAGTGCTACTTCCCGGTGCATCACCATCTCTTCCCCTCGTGAGTTGTTATAATTTTATTTCCCGCGAGCGGTATATATATGCACAACAACGATGAATCGTGAAATGTTGTTGTACAATATACTACCATATTTTAATGATTTTCAAGTGTGACGTCAATTGTTTTCAACATCACTTTTTGGAATTTTTTCCCATACAATCCGCTTGTATAAAAGGTATGCAGCAAATCCTCCGGCACTAGCCATGAACTGCAACCATGGATAGAAGGAAACGACTCCTCCACTTACTATAGAGGCAATGGCTGTAAACGCACCATTAAAGCCCAAGAAAAAGGAAGATGCCGGGAACCAGTTCTCGATATGTTTCTTCTGGTACTCTTTGCATTTCTTTTTATATAGAAATAACTGTCCCATTCGCCACGCCAAAATGAAAGCCATAATCATGGCGAACATAAATGGAATCATAATCCATGGATGTCCATCGGCCCCGGTATTGGGCAGGATACCGCAGATGACTTCAAAAACAACTCCCACCGCTACGGACAGAACCAGTCGCTTCTCGGAAGCATCCACAGAGGACCACTTGTAGTAGTCCCCCATGTATTCGTATTTGTTGTCTGCGTTCAATCGAACATCATTCAAATGCTTTTTATCCATTAAGCAATTCCTTCTAAATCATAACTATCCAACCATGCCTTGGCACGCTCACAAACACCCTTCAAACATGCCTCGTCGAATGGGCTAACCAAGCCTGCATGATCAATCAATTCGGTAAATACACGGCTACCGCCCTGCAAGGTGTAATCCATGTAGTGCTGGAAAGCATCCTTCTGGTCTGCCTGCTGCAACTCCCAAATCTCCAATGCAACGGTCTGAGCCAAGCAGTAATCAATGTAGTAGAACGGCATGGAGTAGATATGATGCTGTCTCTGCCAGCCTTCACCCTCGCTGTAGAATGGAATCTCGCCGTCCAACTTCTGCCATGGCATATAGATACCTAAGAGTCGCTTCCACTCATCGTGACGCTGTCTTGGGGTCCACTGTGGATTCTCATATACACTATGCTGGAAGTGATCCACCATGGTTCCATAAGGAATGAATTTTAACGCACTGGTTAAATGGCTGTATAAGAACTTCTTGGTATCCTTGCCGAAGAAGCCCTCTTCCCAAGGCCAAGCCAAAAATTCCATAGACATGGAGTGTACTTCACAAGCCTCCATTCCCGGCCATACTATATCAGCCGGTCTGGTGCGGTTCATATAGTAAGCAAATGCATGTCCTGCCTCGTGGGTTACAACTTCTACATCGCCCTGGGTTCCATTGAAGTTAGCGAAGATAAATGGCACACCATAGTTTGGAATACCGGTACAGTATCCGCCGCCTTCTTTTCCTTCCTTAGAAAGAACGTCTAATAAGTTCTGCTCTAACATACGATCAAAGAAATCACCGGTCTCCTGAGACAGTTCGCGGTAAAACTTCTTAGCAGCAGCAAGAATATCATCTGCTGTTCCCTGCGGTCTTGGGTTGCCGGAACGGAACTCCAAGGCATTATCTGCAAAACTCATTGGATATTCCTTGCCAAGACGCTTTGCCTGCTCACGGTAGATGCTATCGGTCAATGGAACCAAGTACTTCACCACTGCTGCACGGAACTTCTCTACATCATTCTTGTCATAGCAATTACGTACCATACGGTCGTATCCCAATGGGATATAGTTCTCATATCCGAGAGCCTTACCCTCTTCGGTACGAATCTTCACCAACTGATCATACAAGGAATCTAGCTCTTCCTGATTGTCCTTGTACCACTGTCCCTCAGCCTTCCAAGCAGCTTCACGACGAGCATCATCAGCATCGGTCTTGAATGGGGTCATCTGGGAGATCGTATATACACCGCCCTCGAATGGGATCTTGGCAGAAGCCAATAACTTCTCATAGGCAGTGACCAACTTGTTTTCTTCCTGCATCATTGGAACTAATTCCGGCTTGAAGCTACGGATGGCAAGCTCTGCATTACGGAAGATGACATCGCCATACTTTGCCTTGAAATCATCAGCAAATGGGCTAGCCATCAGTGCTTCCTTCCACTGGTTGGACACTTCCTGTAACAACGGCATGGTGTCATTCCAGTAATCCTTCTCCTGATCCCAGAACTCATCTCTGGTATCAATGGAGTGTCGAACAGAAGCTAATGTTGCCTGGGTCTCCACATGATTCCCATATGTATTATCTTGGTTAAAAATCTCATCTGCCTCTTCAAAAGACTTGGCAGCCTTCAACTTCTCTACATTGTCTGCAAACTTCGCCTTCATTTCATCAACGCTTAATCTGGTATATTCCATATCTTGGAACTTTACGCGTTCTTCTGTCATCTTTTTTCTCCTCCAACTGCAAAAATACGATGCTTCCTTACTATATAAAAAGAAAGCGTCTTGTATGACTATAACACTTTTAGAATCAATTGACGAATAGATTCAAAAAAGATAAAGTGATATTGGGTGGAGGAACTATGGAACATATGACAACTCTGTTTGATGAACTTGCAGATTCTTTGTCGAAGGATCAGACACAACTTGATTTAGTAAAACAAGCACATGGCGCACCAATTCGTCTTTTGCAGATGTCCACGGCGCGACTATGGATTTTTAATGATGGTTTTCGACTAACCATCCCAACGGAATAGACACATAAAGCACGTCCGGAATGGACGTGCTTTTCTTATTTTTATGCTTCTGCTAAGCGCAAACGCTCTACAACAGAAGACTTCATGGTGTTATGGTAGATGATTGCCGCAATAGCAACGGTTACTAAGAGCATCACCGGTGCAACCCAAAGGATTGGTAGCAAGGTGAAGTGATGGGTAAAATACCACATCTCACTACCATAGGCCTTCACTAGTGTAAAGGAGGCAATGGTGCTTAGGACAACGCCGGCAACTACGGACGCCATGGCATAGATGAGGCCCTCAAAGCAGATGCTTGTGCGCTGTAACTTCTTGGTCATACCCACCGCCTCTAACATAGCCAATTCTAAGCGACGTGCCAGGATGGAGGTTACCATGATATTTATCAGGTTTAGAATTCCAATCAGCGCCAACACTACCGTAAGCAAACCGCCAACCATGCGGAACATCTGAACAAATTCATTGAATTCCTGCTTGTAGGTCGCACGGGACGTATAGGTCAGGGACGGTTCCTCGTTGGTGGTGTAATTTGCCATCCATGCTTCGATGGTATCTTCGTATGCAGAGTCTACATCCACTAAGCATCGCATGGCAGTGCGATCGCCGCAAAAATCTAGGAATTCCTCCGATGGAAAGATATAATTGATGTCCACATCCTGAAAGTTTTGGATGCGAATGGCATAGGGAAGAATGACTGTAGCCATCACTTCGTAGTCCCGCTTTTCACCATCTCTGTTT
>JAILCW010000184.1 GCA_024690265.1 Lachnospiraceae bacterium
TCTCGCCAGCCTCTACTCCAAGCTTCTCAATGGTAATGATATCGCCTTCGGATACTTTGTACTGCTTACCACCTGTTGCAATAATTGCGTACATAAATGGCACCTCCTATTATCATTACTCGCCAGCTACGGTGCTGTCCGAAGTATAAATGGACAGACTTACACAACCTCACTGTGCGGCATACTCAGATATAATATCACCTATATTCTGCAAAGTCAACCCATGTTTAGGGTTTGTTTCAACGATTTATCAACCTTTTCTCTGGTAAGTTCCATAAAACCAAGGGCTGTCATATCAACCACCACCACTTTGCGTCGATCCATACGCACAGCATCACGCATAATGGAAAGTAACTCCTTCTCTTCTTTGGTTTTCAGATTAATAAAATCAATCAGTATAATACCGGAAATATTACGTAGGCGAATCTGTCTTGCAATCTCATAGGCTGCTTCACTGTTAATCTCCATGGCAAAATTGCGTTTCTTGCCTGAGATTTTACTGCTGTTTACATCAATGACCGTCATGGTTTCCATGGATTCAATCAAGATGTTGGCTCCACTTTTAAGCCAAATACGCTTACCAAGGCATTCCTCCATCTGGCTGGATATGGAATATAGCTTATATAATGGATAACTTGCATCCTGATATAACTCTACTGAGCTTCTATCAAGCTCAAGAGCATCTGCAACACACACCAATTCTTCGTAAACAGATACGTCATCTGTTACAAAACGAAGAGCTGTATCCTCCTTAATATAACGATGTAATTGACCACTCATAATCTGCTTGTAATCTGTTGGAATATGATACAACAGTGAAAAACAAGTGGCGTTTTTGCTGCGACGAAGAATATCCTCACGCTGTCGGATTAAATCCTGCAACTCTGCTTCCACTTCTTCTGTACTGCATTCGGAAACATTGGTGCGAAGAAGAAAATGATAACTATTGCTCGGATATTGCTTTAAGTATTCCTTCCAGTAATTACGAATTGGGGCATCCAATTTCTTAGAAACACCATGATTACCGAGCCCTTCAATCAAACAAGCATGGGAACTTTGTAGTTCAAACCATTGAGTTGCCACCGCGTCCTTGGTCTTCAGGGCGTCTGTGGTCACTTGTACCAAAAGTTCTTCCTCCGGCTTGGGTGTATGCTCACATGCATCAAAGGGCAAAAAAGCTTTAATATCCCCGCTAAGACGTACAAATGCAGCGGAAATTGACGGTATCACATCAATTACTCGCGCCAGATAAATATTACCAACATAGGAAGGGTGCGCTAAATCCTCGACGAACAGTTCCTGAAGCTTGCGATTGGCATCAATAACCCCATAGGTCTTATATTCCTGTTTATCGTATGTAGTTGTGGTAAAAAAAGCCGTCAACTGCTCCATCTTTATCCCTTCGACATGGAAACAAATCCATTCTCATCTGCGGCAAACATATCCAAACGATGAATGCCAAGATTAGAAGGATCAAATGCAACACCCATCTTTTGATGCAACGCTTCCATAAGTAATTCCGGTTTCAGATTGTCCATACTACCGGAAGTCAAAAACAAATAGAACATCGGATCATTATCATTCAGACAGAAACCATCTTCCATCGGAAGGTATGGCAAGGGATTCTCATATCCACTTGGAAGAAGCTCGTCCATCGCTCCAACGCATCCTACCTTCATATCTAGAATCATTGGGCGAATATCGATTTCTTTTTCGCTCTTCTTGGTCTTCTTAGTGACAACAATCGGCTCCTTGGATTCATAGAAATCCTTAACAGCGCCTACATAGTCACAGGAAGAGTCCAATCCGCGCTTGAAATAAACCAGATAGTCACATGCAGCCAAGGACGCCATACTATTCTTGGCATTGTCTGGCAAATAGGAAAAGGAACGAATAGAAACCCCGTCCACCATCTGCTCATTTAATGCCTTAACCGCCTCTTTGGCATCGATTTCTTCTGTAATTTCAATATCTAAATACTCTCCTTGGCTGGTAACACCAACTCCAAGCGGAGATGCAAAGGACATAATCTGATGAGGATGAAATCCCTCGGAAAACTTCATAGGTATATGTGCTCTTCGCATTGCTTTCTGGAAAAAACGCAACAAATCTAAATGTCCAACATAACGGAGGGCATCACTTTTGGTAAAACGAATTCTAGCCTTCATAATAACAGATACCTCCTCCTAAACTCTTACAACCACATCCGCTGCAGCGCATCTTACAATTCGGGGTAACTACTCCTGCTTTGGCCTGTTCCCATTCATGTACCAAGAATTCACGGCGAATACCCGTATCAATGAAATCCCATGGTAGAATCTCTGTAACTTCACGCTCTCTCATGGTATAAAAATCCGGATCAATGCCACAAGCTGTAAATGCTTCTAACCATTTGTCATAATTGAAGTACTCACCCCAAGCATCAAAGAAGCACCCCTGTTCATAAGCATACATGATTGCTTTACCAATACGACGATCTCCACGTGCAAATATTCCTTCTAAAACCGTAACATCAGCCTGATGCCACTGATAAGACAAACTCTTATGATTCAATTGCTGCTTCATGGTATCATTGACAATTTTTGCACGACGCAAGTACTCACCAGGCTCATACATTCTTGCCCACTGGAACGGGGTCCATGGCTTCGGTACAAAAAAGGAAGTACTCATGGTAATCTGACACTTGCCGTGACGATTTTCCTTGGGAACGGTATCGTAATACAACGCAGCAATTCGATTAGAAAGCTCTGGGATTTCCCGCATATCTTCCTCTTCTTCACCAGGAAGTCCCAACATGAAGTAGAGCTTGACCTTGTTCCAGCCGCCCTCAAAAGCAAGCTTGGCGCCGTTCATAATATCATCTTCCGTAAGACCCTTGTTGATGGTATTACGCATGCGCTGAGATCCGGCTTCCGGTGCAAAAGTTAAGCTGGATTTGTTCACATCCTGAACCTTGCTCATAACATCTAATGAGAAGGAATCGATACGTAATGAAGGCAGGGAAATATTAATCTTGCGCTCATTACATTCGTCAATCAGGAAATTAACCAGTTCTTCGATCTGGGTGTAATCACTGGAACTAAGAGAGCTCAAGGAAATCTCGTCATATCCGGTGTTCTCCAACATTTGAATCGCATAATCCTTAAGAATTTCAAAGCTCTTCTCGCGATTCGGACGGTAAATCATGCCAGCCTGACAGAAACGACATCCACGGATACATCCACGTTGGATTTCTAATACAACGCGGTCCTGAGTAGCACGAACATAAGGCACCACAGGCTTCATAGGATATGGTGCATTATCCATATCAATGACCACCTGACGCTTTACCTTTTCGGGTACATCGGTAACATTCGGCTTGAAGGAAGCAATGGTTCCATCTTCGTTATAATCCACATCGTATAAGGATGGCACATAGATGCCTGGAATCTGGGACGCTTCAATCAAGAAGTCTCTACGACGATATTTGCCAGAGGCTTTCATCTCTTTATATAAATCTAACAAAGCGTTATAAGATGTTTCACCCTCGCCAATGTAAAATAAGTCAAAGAAATCAGCAATAGGCTCCGGATTGTAAACACAAGGACCGCCTCCAATTACAAGAGGGTCTTCCTCGGCACGATCTGCCTGCAACAAAGGAATATTGGATAAATCTAAAATCTGAAGGATGTTGGTATAGCACATCTCATATTGCAAAGTGATACCAAGGAAATCAAAGGCACGAATCGCTGTCTGTGTTTCCAAAGAAAACAGCGGAATGGCCTGTTCTTTCATAATGGCATGCAAATCCGGCCAAGGAGAGTATACGCGTTCACAATAGGTATCCTCTCTTCGATTGAACATCTCATACAGAATTTGGATTCCCAAATGTGACATACCAATTTCATATACATCCGGGAAACACATTGCAAAACGGATATCTACCGTTGCAGGGTCCTTTTGTACACTATTAAACTCGTTTCCGATGTATCGGGCAGCTTTATCTACCTTCATCAAAATCTCATCGGATAATGCTAATTTTCTCATATAATTACCCATCTCTTTAAATAAAACTAACGGAAGGATTATGACATAATCATAAACCTTCCGTCAAGAAATCAAAAGCCATGAACAAAGGATTAGCGTTGAGATAACTCTCTTGTAATATCATCCCAAGTAATATCTTTTTCGGCCATTAAAACCATCATGTGATATAAGAAATCACTGGCTTCATATACCAACTCTTCTGAGGTTGGATTCTTGGCTGCAATAACAATTTCGGTAGCTTCTTCTCCTACCTTCTTTAATATCTTATCCAATCCCTTGTCAAAAAGATAATTGGTGTAGCTACCCTCCTTTGGATTCACCTTACGATCAAGAATTACGTCATAGACATTCTCGAATACCTTCAATGGATTGCGCTCGATGTACTCTTTACGAATAATCTCATTAAAGAAGCAAGAAGGTGCGCCGGTGTGGCAAGCTATGCCACCTGCCTGGGAAACCTTAGCTAAAATTGTGTCGTAATCACAGTCCGCAGTCAAACTCTTAACAAATTGAACATGTCCACTGGTCATGCCCTTGATCCACTGCTCCTTGCGAGAACGGCTATAATATGTCATACGTCCAATACGGATGGTGGTGTTAAATGCCTCCTCATCCATATAGGCTAACATTAGGACCTCGTTGGTACGATAATCCTGAACAATAACAGGAACCAGACCATCGGAATTAACTTTTAAGTCCGACCAATTTAACTGCGGTTCAAAGTTGTCCATCTTGATACCACATTCCGACAGATTGGACTTTAACTGCATAATATCCGTATCTTCGGTGTTAATGAACTTACCATAAATACCACGAATAGTATCCGAAGACAAGACCCGTTTGATTTCTTCGAAATCATATTCATCCTGAACCAAAATGTAAGGAATATCCGTAATATTTTCTAAACCACTCACCAGGCTTTTGTTCATAATCAAAAGCTCATGTACATGCTTAGAAAGAAATGCCTTTGTTTTGAACAGAAAATCTACCGTTTGAAGAGAAACAAGAATTTTCTCCTGTCCAAATCGTTCGCTGGCTTCAACCACTAACTGGGCCGTATTGGCTTTCGAGCCATTCAAGATGACTTCCACACATCCGGCATAAAGAAACTTCTTAACATCTTCCAATCGCTGAATATTGCCACCGGCACAAGTCTTGGTGTCAATGGTTCGATTAATCTCACGAATGGCTAGGATATTCTTTTCGTGTTCCTCATCATCCGTAGACAAATCAAAGCAGATAATCTTATCAATACCGCTATCATTATATAATTCAGCTAATTCCAATACATCGGTCTTCTCCGTTAACTGTTCCGGAGAAGGTACTGCCATACCATCCTTAAGATAGATGGTTGCAACTATATTCTTGTGTTCCATAACTTACAGTGCTCCTTTGGTAGACAAAACATCGGTAATACGTGGGTCCTTTGTAGTAGCTTCATCCAATGCTCTTGCAAAGGCTTTGAACATTGCCTCGATCAAGTGGTGGGTGTTGGACCCATCCAATTCTTTGATGTGAAGATTCATACCTGCCGTATAAGAAATAGCGTAGAAAAACTCACGAACCATTTCCGTATCCAAATACCCAACACGTTCCATATCAAACTGTGCATCAAAGTTCAAATATGGACGATTACACAAATCAACGGCACATAATACCAAAGTCTCATCCATGGGTAGAATGCAGGAACCATAACGTTTAATACCTTCTTTGGTACCCAAAGCCTTCTTGATTACGGTTCCCAAGCAGATACCACAATCTTCAACGGTGTGATGGCAATCTACCAGAAGATCACCTTTACATGTTAAATCTAAGTCAAAGAAACCATGTCTCGCAAAGCCTTCTAACATATGATCCAAGAACCCAATGCCGGTATCAATGTTAGCCTTGCCACTTCCGTCCAAATTCAGACGAATTTTGATGTCGGTTTCCTTTGTCAATCTCGCAAATTCTGCGATGCGTTCTGTCGACATAAGCCTTCCCCTTTACTGTTTTATACCCCTTCAAATCTAACTTTAATCGAATTCGCATGAGCCGTCAACTGCTCACAAGTAGCGAAGGTTTCGATGTCTTTGTGTACGTTTTCCAATGCTTCTTTGGAGTAGGAAATAATACTGGATTTCTTAATAAAATCATCTACACAAAGTGCGGAAAAGAATCTAGCAGTACCATTGGTTGGAAGTACGTGATTCGGACCGGCAAAATAATCTCCTAAAGGTTCCGAGGAATAGGAACCTAAGAAAATAGCACCGGCATTACGTATTTTTGTCATATCTTCAAATGGATTGGCGGTAACGATTTCTAAGTGCTCGGATGCAATGGCATTGGTGGCCTCGATTGCAGATTCTTTATCCTCTGCAATCAGGATATATCCATAATTCTCCAAGGATTTTTCAATGATGTTTTTTCTGGATAAAACCTTCAAGAAGCCTTCGATTTCTTTTTCAACAGAAGCTGCTAATTCCTTAGAAGTAGTAACTAGAATAGCCGATGCCAATTCGTCATGTTCTGCCTGAGACAATAAGTCTGCGGCTACGAAACGAGGGTTTGCAGTCTCGTCTGCAAGCACAAGGATCTCACTAGGCCCTGCAATGGAATCGATGCTCACATGCCCAAAAACCGCCTTCTTAGCAAGTGCTACGTAGATATTACCCGGGCCTACAATCTTGTCTACTTTAGTAATGCTTTCGGTTCCAAAGGCCATGGCAGCAACAGCCTGGGCACCTCCTACTTTATAAATTACATCGGCACCTGCTTCTTTGGCAGCAACCAATGTAGAAGCATAAACCTTACCATTGGCATCACATGGTGTGCACATATAAATCTGGTCAACACCAGCAACTTTTGCAGGAACAATATTCATAAGAACCGAAGAAGGATATACAGCTTTACCTCCGGGTACATAAACGCCAACTTTTTCCAAAGGGGTTACCTTTTGCCCAAGAACGATGCCATCCTTGCTATCGAACCAACTATTCTGCAACTGTTTGCTGTGATAATCGCGGATATTTACCAAAGACTTGCGAATAACATCCAACAACTCCGGAGAGACTTCCTTATACGCTTCCGCAATCTCCTCTTCTGTTACCACAACGTTGGCAGATGAAATATCAGCCTTATCAAACTGCTTCGTATAGGAAAATACTGCTTCATCTCCCTTGGCACGAACATTGCCTATAATCTCTGCAACCGCAGACTCGTACTGGGTGTAGTTGGTAGGACTACGCTTTAGCAGGGTCTCCAGTAAATCCTTGATTGTCTCTTTATTTATCTCTAATGATTTCATCTTTTTCCCTTTCATTTACTTCTATTCTTCTGTAACTTGCTTTAGGGCCTGAATGATGTCGGTAATTCGCTCATTTTCCATCTTCATGCTTACCTGATTCACAACCACTCTAGCAGATAACGGACAAACCTCTTCTAGAACAACCAAACCATTCTCCCGTAATGTGCTTCCGGTTTCAACGATATCGCAGATCACTTCGGATAATCCAACGATTGGAGCCAATTCAATGGAGCCATTCAGCTTGATGATTTCTACGGTTTGATGCTTCTTGTTATAGAAATAATCCTTGGCAATTTTTGGATACTTCGTTGCCACACGGATTAACTCCTGCTTTTCCAATAATGCTCGCGCAGATTCCGGACCACAGACGCACATGCGACATTTACCGAATCCCAAATCCAACACCTCAAAAATATTGCGACTTTCCTCTAGGATGGTATCCTCACCGACGATACCGATGTCGGCTGCACCGTATTCAACATAAGTAGGAACATCTGGACCTTTGGCCAAAAAGAATCGCATCTTCTTCTCTTCATTAACAAAAATAAGCTTGCGAGACTTTTTATCCTTCATCTCTTCACAAGGCATGCCAATACGCTCAAAGTATTCCATGGCTTTGTCTGCCAAACGGCCTTTACCAAGGGCAACCGTCAAATATCGTTCGCTGTCTGAGGTCTTAATGTCATTGGCCTGTGAAGATAAGGCATCCATCAAGTCATCAACGGAAATGGCAAATCCAATGGCAGCTGCATCCTTACCAAAGTAAGAAAGCAAACGATCATAACGTCCACCCTTTGCAATAGGTTCGCCAGTTCCAAAAGCATATCCCGAAAACAGAATGCCGGTATAATAGGTATATTCGCTAATAAGTCCCAATTCGTAGGATACGTAGGAATCAACCCCAACCGAAGCCAATTTTTCATTTAACGAAGATAAATACTCCAGCGCATTGGCAATCATTGGATATGGCTTGGCCAGAGCCTTGTAAGACTCCCACTCATCCGGCGAGGCGTACATGCCGGAAAGAATGCCAAAGAGCTGTGTCAATTCGGAAGAAAGCTTGCGATGCTCGATAAACTCTTCCAAGCCGAAGCGATTCTGATTATGAATCAATGAACGAATCTGCGTCTCGTCTTCCTGGTCCAAACCAGCCGCTTCCATGAGGCCTTTAAACACATCGGCATGTCCAATACTAATCTGAAAATCGGCTAATCCGGAGACCTTCAGGGTCTTAAATAGCATCTCAATCATCTCACTATCAGACTCTAGGGAGTTCTCCCCGATTAATTCGGCACCAAGTTGAGTATTCTCCTTGAGACGTCCTTGATAACTAGAATTATTAATAAAGACGTTACCATTGTAAGTAAGACGAATGGTCTCTCCCACATTGGTAAAATACTTGGCAGCTGCACGAGCAATTGCCGGCGTAAAATCCGGTCGAAGCACTAATGTATTGCCTTCCCGATCAAAAAACTTATACAAATCCTTTGATGGCGTTGTTCCAATCTCCTGACCGAAAATATCGAAGTATTCAAAAGTTGGGGTCTGAATGGGCATATAACCACGATCATACAACACCTGATTCATGTCAGAAATCACACGTAACTTGCGAGTATATTCCCCATTATAAATATCCCGAACCCCTTCCGGAGTATGCAGCAAACGATTCATAGTACCTCCTTCCGCTTCATTCAGATAAAGCGGTGATGTGTTAAATTAGTAGCATTATAAAATATCAACTATCTTCTGTCAAGGTATTACGTTCTTCTAAATCTTTCTGAATCATCGTTAGATATGGAACGAAAAATCCTTTCTGTGCATGAAAGAAATAATCTTCGTCTAATTCCTCCATGCGAAAGCTCTTTCGTCCTCCGCTTTTGGCACGATTCCAGAACTCAACTGCTTGATCAAAGCGTAAATAGTAAAATAAATCTCTATGGGAAAAATAAATAAGAAAGAAAGATACTCCTTTTTGAATCTCAAAATCCTCCATAAACTTCATTTGATGTTCATGGATATTTTGCATAGGGAAAGTATCTTTGTCGCACTCCTTGGCATCAAAGCAGACCGGTATTCCTTGTACCGCACCAATATAATCTACAGTACTTTTTTTCTCGAAATAGGCCAAGGTAATATGACGCGTGCGTTGATCGATATCAATGGGCGTAATTGGCGTAGGAATCTTCTGAATAAGGGCCAATTCCTGCTCCTGATAGATCAGATTTGTTTGATTGATGTAGTTTTCAAGTTCAGAGCCGCGTAGGCCGCGGCTGTTCCATGTTGCCATGTCCCCCTCCAATACAGATTACAATTGCTTAGAATAGTTTTGCAAATTCTTCCGGTTCCTCTGCGATGCAGTCAATACCTCCAGGTAACTGAATGCGATAAGCATGTAACATCTGACGACGAATGCCAGATTTACGGTATTGCTCATTAAATGTAGTATCCCCATACTTGACATCTCCCATCACAGGATGCCCTAAATAAGCCATATGTGCACGAATCTGATGGGTACGTCCCGTTAATAGATCCACTTCCAAAAGGGTATACTCATTCGTATGTCGAATTGGACGAAATCTGGTCCGAATTAACTTGCTTCCTGGTATTTCTATCGCATGAATGGAAACTAGATTAGAAGCACTGTCTTTTTTAAGATATGCCTCTTTTGTTTCTTCATGATCGATAATACCCTTTACAACACAGTGATATGTCTTTTTCGCATCACGGGTACGTAATTTCTCAGCCAAAAATTGCTGTCCTTGCAACGTTTTGCCTGCAAGAACAAGTCCAGTGGTATTACGATCCAATCGATTGGCAACGGAAGGCTTGAACAAATCAAATCTGGCTCGGGATAATTGCTGACTGGAAATCAAATAGGCCAATATTTCATCATTTAAGGAAATATCCTCCGGCTTTGACTTCTGGGTTAGAATCCCTGCCGGTTTATTGACTACGACCAAGTCCTTATTTTCAAAAACAACCTGAACATGCTGGTGTGGTAATGAAGATAGCCAATCATACATTGGATTGGAAGCTGCAACTCCCTGCATCTTTTCAAAGGTTTCATCGGAAAAATACACAGATATCACATCGCCGTCCTGTAGCATCTCATGACCATCTGCTTTCTTGTTATTATAGGTAATGTTTTTTTTACGCAGCATCTTATATAAGAAACCGGAACTGGCGTCTTTAAAGTAACGTTTTAAAAACTTATCTAACCGTTGATTGCTATCTTCAGTTGTTATGGTAATCTCTCTCATAACGTTCCTCTATTCTTGGTTCTTCATAATCATTTGTATTTCTTCAGCAGTTAACGCCCGATATGTACCGATAGGAATCGAATCATCCAAGGCAAATGGTCCCATGGAGTCTCGTCTTAGATAAAGCACCTCATTATCTCTAGCTAAAAACATGCGCTTTACCTGATGAAAACGACCTTCTTGAATGGTCAGATAGATTTCATCTCCTGCCTCATTGGCTCGTACCAGCTGAGCTGGCAAGGTAAGGTCTTCATCACCAATATCAATACCTTCAGAAAAAGCGTGTATATCATCTTCTGTAATAGCGTGATCCAATCTTGCAAAATAGGTCTTATTAACATGGTGTCTTGGACTCAACAAATGATGAGCCAAAGCTCCATCATTTGTAATAAGCAGTAACCCTTCCGTATCTAAATCCAAACGCCCCACACTGAAGAATTGGCTCCTTGGATTCGGAACATACTTAAAAATCGTATCATGGGCACCATCCTCATTAGCACACACGCATCCTGCAGGCTTATGAAACAGAAAGTATTGAAACTTGTCACACAAGATGTCCTTACCATCAAACACCACCTGATCTGATTTCGTCACATGGGTCCCTGGATCCTTGGTCAAAGTTCCATTGATGTATGCCCCCTGCTTTTGTATTAGCTTTTTGATATCCTTACGCGTGCCAAATCCACGGTCAGAAAGCAATTTATCTAAACGCAATATAAAAACCTCATCGAGAAAAAAGCATCCAAAATTGAATCAATCCTGGATGCTTAATATTAATCTTTCTTAAAAAAATCTTCCGGAACGTCGATGGATGGAGCAGCATTTCCACTCTTCTCATCTAATGTTTCTTTGAAAGGACCGGATGCTGTATCCTGTACCGGAACATCAGGAATTGCTTCCTCTGCAGCCGGAGATAACTCCAAACGGTTCTTAGTAACCACATCCAAATATCCTTGCATCTGATTCAGGTATTGTTCAGAACGTGTTCTAGTGGTATCCATAGAACGAACCAAAACCTCCTGAACAGATTTAAGTAATTCATCAGTATAAGCAACTGCGCCGGTACGAATATCATTCGCATCCTGGGTTGCCTTATCTAACATATCCTGTGCCTGCTTCGTAGCAATCATAACAACTTCATTGGCCTGAGCGTATGCCTGTTGCATAATCTGATGCTCGGAAACCAATTCGTTGGTCTGAATCTGGGCCTGAGCAATAATAGCATCTGCCTTCGCCTGTGCGTCTGCAAGAATTGCCTCCTGATTGCTGATAATCTTCTGATAACGACGAATCTCAACAGGAGTTGTGTTACGAAGCTCTGTCAGCAAATTCTCCATATCATCACGATTAACAATAATCTTGGAGTTATTAAAAGCGCTGGCTTTGCAACTATCAATGTATTCAATGATTTCGTCAATGATGTCCTCAATCGTACTTGCCATTGTAATTCTCCCTTTATTATTTCACCTTGTATTTCTCTTCAACTAACGGAACAATCTCAGCAGGTACAAAACGCGAGATATCCCCTCCATAAGAAGCAAACTCACGAACTACAGTGGAACTTAAATAAGAATAGTTCAGGGATGTCGTAAGGAAAATCGTCTCAAGTTCCGGTAACTCTACATGATTAACCTGAGCAATTTGTAATTCATACTCAAAATCTGTAACAGCACGTAATCCTCGAATAACTACTGTTGCATCAATTTGCTTGGCATAATCAACCAACAACCCTTCGAAGGAATCTACCTTAACATTCGGCATATCCTTCGTCAGTTCCTTTATCATGTTAACACGTTCATCAATAGAAAACAACGCATTTTTTGAACTGTTGTTTAGTACTCCAACAACTATTTCATCGAATAATCGAGAAGATCTTTTGATGATATCCAAATGACCAAAAGTCACCGGATCAAAGCTTCCCGGGTAGATTGCTCTTTTCATATTCCGTCCTACTTCTTTCGCAAAAATATGTGCTGATTGGTCTTGTACTCTTTGGTACGAACAACCTCAAATGGCAACTCGTCTAAGAATGACAAATCCCGCTTAAGGGCAGCCTCAATAATGATAATGGTGTCATCATGACATAACTCCATATCATCAATCATCGCTAAAACAGCACCTTCCATATTGGATTGATATGGCGGATCCATAAATATAATATCGAAAGGTTCATCATTACGAAGTGTCTTCAAACAATCCGGCATGCTACTAGCTACAACCTTGGATTCCTCCAAGAACTTAGTCTTGGTTAAATTCTGTTGAATGCACTCTACACACTTACGATTCTGTTCTACGAAGATTGCATAAGCAGCACCGCGGCTAAGCGCCTCAATACCAATCTGGCCGCTACCTGCAAACAAATCTAGAAATCGAGCATTTGCAACATCCGGTTGCAAAATATTAAATAAAGTTTCCTTAATGCGATCGGTGGTTGGACGAGTATCTAAGCCATCAACCGTTACAAGAGGAATACTTCTACGAGTTCCTGCGATAACACGCATGAAATCCTCCTAACCAAGAATATCCAGAATCAAGCGAAATGCCTGCTTGCAAGCATTGTATCGAACCTGATAACGATCTCCTGAAAATACAAATTTACGAGTAAATATAGAATTCTGATATGCAACTGAAATATAAACCAGGCCAACAGGGTGTTCTTCATCACCGCCATCCGGTCCTGCGATACCTGTAGTGGAAACACTGATATCACTACCACTCTTACGTCTGGCTCCATAAGCCATTTCCTGGGCGCATTCTGCACTATAAACCGTATACTTACCTAAAGTCTCGGAACGTACTCCTAAGGTTTGCATCTTGGCATCCTCAGAATATACAACATATCCTTGGGAGAAAAACTCCGATACGCCTGGAATGTTCACTAATTCCGAAGCAATCATACCACCGGTGCAACTCTCGGCAGTAGAGATTGACAAATCCAGTTCCTGTAAGCGATTCACCACTTGTCTGGCAATTTTCATGAACTAATTCTGCTCCTTTAATACAGCACGATTGTCATAAATATAAACAACCAAAGAAATTACAGTCAAAGCCAATGCAATGTACATAAGAATTACACCAAGCATTTGCCATACTGGATAAGCGAAGTTTGCAACCATAACGATAATCATCAGCATTTGGAAAACAGTCTTAAACTTTCCCCAATAATTTGCTGCAATGACAACATTATTGTCTGCCGCAATCAAGCGGAATCCGCTAATAATGAATTCACGGGAAATAATGATGATTACAATCCAAGCTGGCAACTGATTGAGAGCTACCAAACAAATCATGGCAGAACAAACCAAAAGCTTATCTGCTAATGGGTCCATAAACTTACCAAAGTTTGTAACCAGATTATATTTACGTGCAATCTTGCCATCTAACATGTCTGTTAGGCTGGCAACAATAAAAATGCCATCCGCAATCAAGCGCCATGTCCCATCCTCCGGCCGCAACAACAAAACTGCAACGAAAAATGGAATAAGAATTACACGAAAAATTGTTAATTTATTAGGCAAATTCATGACTCTAAGTCTCCTATCAAATCATAATCTTTGGCACCGGTAATATGTACACGAACATAATCTCCACTCATAAGAGAACGGTCACTATGAACAAATACATAGCCGTCCACATTCGGAGCATCACGATAAGTACGTCCAACGTATACGTCTTCACCGGAAATCTGTCCTTCAATCATTACAGTAAGTGATTGATCAATGAAGGATTCATTCTTGGTATAACTAATCTCCTGCTGAGCGGACATAACGTCGTTGTACCACATATCTTTGATGACTTCATCAATCTGATCCGGGAATCCAGCAGCCGGTGTACCATCTTCCGGAGAATAAGTAAACGCTCCTAGTCGATCAAACTGTACATCACGAATGAAACGCATTAATTCTTGATGGTCAGCTTCTTGCTCACCCGGGAATCCGCAAATCAAAGTCGTGCGTAACGTAATATCCGGAATACGATCGCGAAGCTTGTCAATAATATGATAAATATCCTGCTGTGAGGTACGTCGGCCCATACGTCCAAGAATGCGATCACTGATGTGCTGAATTGGCATATCAATATAATGGCAAATCTTCGAATTGGTAGCCATCTCTTCGATGAGTTCGTCAGTAATCTCTTCTGGATAACAGTAAAGCAGCCGAATCCATTCAATACCATCGATTGCAGACAACTTCTGTAACAGCTCGGGCAAGCGTTTAGAACCATAGAGGTCAACGCCATATACCGTAACTTCCTGCGCAACTAAAACAAGCTCCTTGACGCCATCACGTGCCAATTGTTCTGCTTCTTGAAGCAATTCTTCCATTGGAACAGAACGAAAATCTCCACGAATCTTAGGAATGATACAGTAAGTGCAGTGCTTATCACAGCCTTCTGCAATCTTAAGATATGCGAAGTGACCTCCTGTGGAAACCATTCGTCCATCATTATGGGGAATACCGCTTAATGGTTTAACGCAGGCTGTTTTCTCGCCATGCAAAGTTCGATCAAGGACAGCAATCAATTCGTCATAGGAATTGGTACCGATAATCCCATCAACTTCAGGAAGCTCATCCGGAATCTCGGAAACAAATCGCTGAGCCAAACATCCGGTAATAATCAATGCTTTGCACTGCCCATTGTCCTTGTATTGTCCCATTTCAATAATGGTATCAATGCTCTCTTCCATGGCATCCTTAATAAAGCAACAGGTATTAATGACAATAGCATCTGCAACAGATTCATCATCACAAATCTCATAACCATGTTGGGAAAGGGCATAAAGCATATGCTCAGAATCTACAAGGTTCTTGTCGCATCCTAATGATACAAAAAATACCTTCATAAATTATTCAGCATCCTCTTCAGATACAACCGATTCCTCAGCCATCATTTCAGCTTCTTTGTTAGCAGCTTCTTCATCGGTTAAAATCTTAAGCTCACCTTCATAAAGTTCCTTAACAGCGATAGAAAGTGGCTTCATATCGTAAGCGCCGGAAATCATAGGCTCCTGTCCGTCGATGATCTGACGTGCACGCTTCGCAGTTGCACTAACAATACTATAACGACTGTTAACAACCGGCTCCTCACCGATAACTACATCGTCATTAACAACAGCCATAAGTTCTACATAAGATGGATGAATCATTTTTATTCTCCTTTTGAAAAAATAGTTAATTCCTTCTGCATTTGTTCTATAGCAGATTTATTTCTTGCAGTACGAGCATGCTCACTCTGAATAATCTCGTGTACATTTCTCACACTGTTTTCAAGCACATCATTAACGATTAAATAATCGTATTGTTCCATAAGATGAGATTCCTTGGCAGAGATTGCTAATCTCTGAGCAATCACATCAGAGGTCTCGGTACCACGCCCCACCAAACGTTCCTTCAAGATTTCGGCAGATGGTGGAGTTACAAACAACAGCAATGCCTCTGGAAAAATCTTCTTTACTTGAAGCGCGCCCTGTACCTCAATCTCGAGGATAACATCTTTGCCTTCTTTGGAAAGCTGCTCAACGTAGGCCTTCGGTGTTCCATAAGAATTACCGTTAAAAGTGGCATATTCCAAGAATTCTCCGCGTTCAATCATTGCATCGAACTCTTCTCTTGTCTTAAAGAAGTATTCTCTTCCGTCCTGCTCACCCGGTCGCATATCACGGGTTGTGGCAGAAATAGAAAGATGATACATATCCGGATAATTCTTTAAAAGATTTTTCATAATGGTTCCCTTGCCGGCTCCGGAAAACCCAGACAAGACGATAATCAAACCCGTATCATTTAACATGATAATATGGCTCCTTTACTACTCTAAATTCTGTATCTGTTCACGAATCTTCTCAATTAATGTCTTAAGAGTAATACCGCAATCCGCAATGGTCACATCCGTAGACTTCGATAAGATGGTGTTGGATTCACGATTCAATTCCTGTGCCAAAAAGTCCATCTTGCGGCCAACTTCATCACCATTGGTTAATGCATCTCTAGCCTCCTGAATATGACTCTTCAAGCGAACCAGTTCTTCATCCACACACACTTTGTCTGCATAAAGTGTAACTTCCATGGCAATTCGATTCTCATCAATTTGGCGATCTTCTAGAAGTTCATCAATCTTGCGGCGCAAGCGCTCCTTGTATTCGTCCAGAATCTGTGGAGAACGGGACTCAATAAAGCTAACCTGTTCTTCCATTTCATCAAACTTAGCCAATAAATCTGCCTGTAAGCGTCCACCCTCATCCTCACGATTCTTGATGAACTGAGACAATGCAGCATCTAATGCATGAGAAAGTAAATTCCATAATTCATCTTCATTGGTGCCTGCTTCGCGAATCTCAAAGACATCCGGAAACTGTGCTAAACGCGTCACTGTAATATCATCCGATAACCCTAGATCAGCTGACATCTTCTTGAGGTTCTCGAAGTATTCAGATGCAATGAGAGGATTATATTGAATGGAATAATTGCGATCGGCAGAAGATTCATAAGATACATAGATATCAACTTTGCCACGGCTCAAATCCTGCTTCAAGCGGTTGCGTACCTGATTCTCAAATGCGGAGAACTTCTTTGGTAGTTTTAGATTGAGATCTAAGTAACGATGATTGACAGACTTAATCTCCACAGTCACTTTCTCGGATTCGTAGGTATACTCACCATGTCCGAATCCTGTCATACTCTTAATCATAAAGTCGCTCCTTATTGGTATATATATACGAAATAGACATACGTATGACAGCATAACCATACTATCATAGATAATTATTATAGATAATCCATAGGATTTCGTCAATAAAATGGACCTATTTTTCGGCGAAAACCCTTGTATTTCATAGGGTTTACAGATAATATGAAACATAGATTTTGGAAAGAGGTTATCTTATGGCTTTTGATGGATCCACCATACACGGATTGGTTTATGAATTGAATCAGGTCTTGTTAAATCGCAAGATTTCTAAGATTGCACAACCGGAAAAAGAAGAACTTATTATTACTGTTAAGGGCGAAAAGGGAACCTATCGCTTGTTGATTTCAGCAAATGCTTCTCTCCCTTTGATTTACTTAACTTCTGAGAATAAGCCAAGTCCTATTACGGCACCTAACTTTTGTATGGTGTTACGCAAGTATATTGGCAATGGTAAAATTACTGAAATATCTCAGATTTCCATGGAACGTGTCATCCGTTTTCGCATTGAACACTTGGATGAAATGGGCGACTGGGCCGAAAAGTTCCTATACGTTGAGATTATGGGCAAGCACTCCAATATTATCTTCTGTGATAACAACAATCACATCATCGATGCCATCAAGCACGTTGGTTATCAGATGAGTTCCGTGCGAGAAGTGCTACCTGGCCGTGAATACTTTATTCCTTCCCAGGAAGGCAAGATAAATCCATTTGCGATAACTGAGGAGGAGTTCTATCGGACGATATGCACCAAGCCTTTGTCCGTTGCCAAGGCACTATCCGATTCTTTCGTAGGATTTGGATATACATTATCCGAAGAGATTACCTATCGAACAAAGCTATTAAATGACGCCTCCATTAGTGAGTTAACCGAAATGGAACATAAGGCTCTTTATCAGCAGTTCCATTTATTTATGGCTAATTTACAGGAAGGCCATTTACATCCGGTGATGGTATATGATGCTTCATCCAATCGTCCCAAAGAATTTGCTGTATACGAGCTAACTCACTATGCAGACCTGCCTAGCGAGATTTTTTCTTCAGTTTCTGTGCTTCTTGAGACCTATTACGCCAGACGAAACAAGTCCAACAATATGCATCAGAAGTCCGTAGACTTACGCAAAATTGTTGGCACCCTCTTAGACCGTAATCAAAAGAAATATCAGCTTCAAAAAAAGCAGATGCAAGATACCGAAAAGATGGATAAATATCGAGTATATGGAGAGTTGCTTCATACCTACGGTTACGCGGCAGAACCCAAAGCCACCGAGATTACCGTAGATAATTACTATACAAACGAAAAGCTGACGATTCCATTGGATCCCCAGAAAGATGCCAAAGAAAACGCATCCTTCTACTTCGATAAATACAACAAATTAAAACGTACCAAAGAAAACCTTATAGATTTATTAGCAGAAACAGAAAAAGCCATTGAACACTTAAGTTCTATTGCCACATCCCTTGATTTGGCAGAGTCTGAGGGCGATTTATCCATGATACGGCAGGAATTATCAGATTATGGATATATCAAGAAGCATCATCGGGACAAAAAGAAAGATTCCACCAAAGGACGCCCCCTTCATTATGTGACTTCGGATGGTTTTCATATCTATGTTGGCAAGAACAACTATCAAAACGACGAGCTTACCTTTAAGGTAGCTACAGGTAATGACTGGTGGTTTCATGCTAAAAAGATGCCCGGTTCTCATGTGGTTGTCAAGGCTGACAACAAGGAACTTCCGGACCACATCTTTGAGATTGCCGCTTCTCTCGCAGGATACTATTCCAGTGGACGCGACAGTGACAAGATTGAAATCGACTATCTGCAAAAGAAAAATGTGAAGAAACCGGCGGGTGCCGTTCCTGGTTATGTCATTTATTACACCAATTATTCTATGACAGTGAAACCAGAATTACGGGATGTAACACTTGTTCCATAAATTACGAATGGCAGTCCAATTAAGGACTGCCATTTTATAAGTTATCATATATCTGATGTTCCTTCTGTCTTAAATGACGAAGTATTTCTTTGCCGTCATCCGAAGATAGTTCCGGATCAATCGACAATATCTCATTCACATCTTCGCTAACCATCGACAACACATCAGCATCTTGATAAATATCCGCAATCTGAAAATTCATCTCTCCAGATTGACGAATCCCATAAAAATCTCCAGGGCCACGAAGCTTAAGATCTTCTGCAGCGATTTCAAACCCATCATTGGATTTATTCAGAATCTCCAGTCGCTTTGCGTCCTTGTCACTACCATCTCGGATAAACATACAATAAGATTGATCACTACCACGGCCAACACGCCCGCGAAGCTGATGTAACTGGGCCAATCCAAATCGGTTGGCATTCTCTATCATCATAACAGTAGCATTCGGTACATTCACTCCAACTTCCACCACCGTTGTAGAAACAAGGATTTGAATCTCGTTGTTAGCAAATCTTGTCATAATGTCATTCTTTTCCTGAGGAGTCATACGTCCATGCAAGCAGCCAACAACCGCATGATCACCAAACAATTGCTGTACTTTACCAGCATACTCAGTTACATTCTCTGCCTCCGTTTTCTCACTGGCCTCCACCAACGGACAGATGATATATGCCTGATGAGAAGCTTGTATTTCTTTGCCGATAAATTTGTATGCTTTCATGCGCTCTTTCGCATCCAATACTGCATTTTTTATTGGTAAGCGATTCTTTGGAGCGCTTCGAATGGTAGATATTTTCATATCACCATAGAGAATCATAGCCAAAGTTCTGGGAATTGGCGTTGCAGACATAACAACTACATAAGGAGCATCGCCTTTGGTAGATAGCTGCAAGCGTTGCTTTACACCAAAACGATGTTGCTCATCCGTAACAACGATTCCAAGATTACAGAACTCCACCTTTTGCTGAATTAATGCATGAGTACCAATGACAAAGCATGGCTCATCAGAAGCAATTCGAGCGTATACCTGTCTCTTCTCTGCAGCCTTCATGGAGCCTGTTAGCAAATATACCGAAAATGGCAAATCATAATCTCGGCAATAGGATATAAATGTTTCGTAATGCTGGGTAGCAAGAACTTCCGTAGGCGCCATAATAGCAGCTTGATATCCATTCTCAAGGAAGCGAAGCATCATTAGAAAAGCAACGATTGTCTTACCACTGCCTACATCTCCTTGCACCAAACGTTGAGATGCATAAGACTTCAGCAAGTCCTCTTCCATTGCTTCTAAGCATTCCGATTGCCCCTGGGTCAACTGAAACGGCAAGGACCAACGCACTTTGTCGTAATAGTTACGATTCCCAATCGACAAATGATTCTCGATGATGGCTTCTTTTGATTTTTCCAACTGGACACGCATCAAAAAATCAAAAAATTCATCGTAGACCAATCGCCTACGCGCAACCGTCAATTCATCAAAACTTTCCGGGAAATGCACCTGCTCATAGGCTTCTTTTAATCCTGTCAATTCATGCTTATCAAGATAAGTACAAGGAATATAGTCCTCATACAACACTTCATCCAACACAGCACGAACGCTTTTCTTGACGGTGTTATTAGACAGCCCCTTAGTTAAATGATATACCGGTTGTAAAGATGATAGCAGTGCGCCATATTGTTCCGGAGTGTATACCGTAGGCTGTTCCATTTTGTAGCCCTTGGATTCCTTTTTGAGTGCACCATAAAAAATCAATACCTTACCTGGCTCTAACTGGCTACGAATATATGGCATACGAAACCACACCAATTCTACCGGTATCCCCTGAACCTCCACCTTGGTTGTTGTAACATCCATACGAGGCGTATGGCGATTATAGACCTGACTGCGAATACGTGCAGCGATAGCTACCCCATCTGTTACCTTATCATCTGTGATAGTATCGATAGGCTCCGGAAAGGTGGAATATGTTCTAGGATAATAGTCCAACAAATCTCCAGCGCGAGTTAATTGCAGTTTAGAAAAAAGCTTGGCTGTCTTATCTCCTATTCCTTTAATCGTTGTAATGTTATCGTTATAATACATAGTTCCCCTAACAAAAAATCCTGCGTTCCAAAATGAAACGCAGGACCAATGATTATTCTACAGATAAAACATAATAGTAAACTGGCTGTCCACCATGCTGAAGTTCTACTTCCAAATCAGGGAATGCTTCGGTTACTTTTGCAACCATTGCTTCAGCATCTTCATCCTTTACATCAGAACCAGTGTAAAGACTGATTAAGGAAGAATCCTCATCACAGAGAATCTGTAATGTCTCCAACATAACCTCATGTAAATCAGCATTAACGGCAACAATACCAGCATCACCAATGCCCATGTAGTCACCCTGCTTGATTTCTTTGTTATCAATCACGGTATCGCGAACTGCGTATGTAATCTCGCCAGACTTAACATTCGCAAGTTCTGCTGTCATAGTCTCAGTATTCTCTTCTACAGATGCATCCGGAATGAAGTTAATTAGTGCGGTAATGCCCTGTGGCAATGTCTTGGTTGGAAGAACAACAATGTTCTTATCATCGCAAATATCACGAGCCTGATTTGCAGCAAGAACAATATTCTTGTTATTCGGTAATACAAAAACATTCTTGGCATTGACCTGATCAATCGCCTTCAGGATATCTTCTGTACTAGGATTCATGGTCTGACCACCTTCAATGATGTAATCAGCACCCAAATCACGGAAAATCTGATTCATGCCTTCTCCAATAGATACAGCAACAAATCCCATTTCCTTAGGTGGCTCATCCTTCTTAACCGGCTCTGCCTTAGGAACATTCTTCAATGCAGGAGAATCTTCCGATGCACGGTCATCACGTAAGTTGGTTAAAACAACAGAATGAATAGAACCGTACTTCAACGCCTTGTTAATAACACGACCAGGTTCGTTGGTCAGCATCTCTACTTCCATGCGGTTACCAGCAGTGGTAATCTTCATATCATTAGCGATGGCTTCCATGTATACTCGAATCTCGTTCTCATCCTGATTCTGGAAACTATTGGTAGCCTCCAAGGTCAAATGCAAGGAATACAAGAACTCAAATACCAGCTCATCTTCCTTCTCTCCTTCAGAGGTAGAATCCCCATCAATGGTTAAATCTACTTCTTTGCCGGAAAGAAAATCAAAACCACCGGATAATACTTCTACCAATCCCTGTCCACCGGAATCTACAACGCCAGCCTGCTTCAATACCGGTAACATATCCGGAGTCTTCTGAAGCATCTCTTCTGCAGCCTTTAAAATCTCTTCCGCAAAAACAAGGATATCATCCGTGGTATCTACCACTTCCAAAGCACGGTCTGCCGCTGCACGAGCAACGGTCAAAATTGTACCTTCCTTGGGCTTCATAACTGCACGATAAGCAGTCTCTACAGCATTCTGACAAGCTTCACAAAGAATATCTACATTCAGCTCGTCTTCTTTCTTAATCACCTTGGTAAAACCACGGAATAACTGAGAAAGAATAACACCGGAATTACCTCTGGCACCACGCAAGGAACCGGAAGAAATAGCCTTAGCTACAGACTTCATATCTGCATCTTCCAAAGCAGCCACTTCACGTGCAGCAGACATAATAGTCATAGTCATATTGGTTCCGGTATCTCCATCCGGAACTGGAAAGACATTGAGTTCGTTGATCAAGTCCTTATTCGCCTCAAGCTTCTTGGCACCAGCCAAAAACATCTTGGAAACTTGAGATGCATTCAATGTTGTGAGCTCCACTTACAAAATCCTCCTAATCAATTACTCGAATGCCTTCGATGTAAATGTTAATATTCTCAACCTTCATACCAGTGAATTCTTCCACTTTGTACTTAACGGTTTCCTTTAGATTATTGGTAACGGTCTGAATGCCGATTCCGTATGCGACAATTACATGGAAATCAAGTGAAATGGAGTTATCTTCAGCCACATTCACATCAATACCATGGCTCAAGTAATCCTTCTTCAGAAGCTTAACCAAGCCATCCTTCATATTAACAGCAGCCATACCTACAATACCAAAACACTCTACGGCAACTGCACCAGCATAGGTTGCAATCACATCGGTGTCAACAATAATCTTGCCTAATTCAGTTTCCATCTGACCTTTACCGTGCATAAATCTAATCCTCCAATTCGTATTTGTCCGTCTTTGGACAGACTACTAAACTATTATAATCATTTTTTGTAAAATTACAAATTCCTAACATTTACTGGTATTGAGAAACATTGGATGCATCCACACGTTCAAAGGGTACCCAGATATACTTGCCGTTATCAGAAGCTCCTTCGATATCGGAAATTGATTTACCACCAGCCATTGCATGAATAGCTTCTACTGCCTTAGCACCCTGTCCGGCAGCACTCTGTAGTACAGTAAAGTCCATTCCTCCTGCAGCAATAGATGCACAACCATCAGCAGTTGCATCTACACCCACTACAGGAATATCAGATTTGCCATGCTTATCCAAATAATCTACAACACCCAATGCCATAGAATCATTGTTGCAGAATACAGCATCAAAGGAAACATTCTGTTTGGAAAGAATATCCATATATTCATAGGCTTTATCCGTTGACCAGTTGGCATAATCAGAAAATACAATGTTAACTTTTACATTGTTTTCCATGAAATAATCGCGAACTGCATTAGAACGACCTTCCGTTGCAGAATGGCCCTTCTCTCCTCGCATAATAACAATATTGATTTCGGATGGTTTTCCCAACTTATTCCAGACATATTCAGCCTGATATCTACCGGACTCCTTCTCCGGAGAACCAACATATACGTACTTGGAATTACTCAAGCGATCTTCTTCCGGTTGGTTGTTAACAAATACAATTGGAAGCTGGGTGGCATCCTCAATCTGAAGCGCTGTATTAACATCTGCCAGACGGCAAATGATTCCGGAATAACCGGAAGATGCTGCCGTAGAGATAACCTCTACCTGCTTTGCAACGGAATCACCGGTATCTACCTCATCAATGGTAACTCCCTGAGAAGAAGCTGCATCTAAAATGCCTGCGCCTAATGCAGCTCGAAAGGTATCTTCATTATCCAACTGTACAAAAAGAATCTTGCCACTTCCTGATCCGCCTCCGGATGCAGAAGCTCCACAACCACATAATCCGCTAACAGCAAAAATGATGCAACAGAATACGGATGTAAATTTTCTAATATTTAATCTCTTCATGTAATCCATCCTCCTTAAAAACGAAACTGTGCGACATGGTCTGCTAACGTTTGTGAGGTTCCTGCAAGTTCGTTGGAGTTTGCAGCAACATCCTGACTGTTATCGGTAATATTCTTGGCGTGTTCAACCATATCCTTGGATGTTTCAAGGATTTCGTCGGTACTTGCAGCCTGCTCCTCAGAGATTGCAGCTACGTTGGTTGCAACATCGGAAACCTTTTGGATGTTGGAAACAACTGCTTCCAATTGATCGTTAGAAGCCTGAATGTTGGTATAAATCTGATCAAAGGTTTCTACCGCATGATGGATTAACTGGCTGTTTTCATCAATGCGCTGCGCGGACATATCTGCCTGCTTTACAACGTCGTTAATCAAATTGCTAACATCCTGAATCAAGGATGAAATGTTGGCTGCACTCTTTGCAGAATTCTGCGCAAGATTACCAATTTCGGTAGCAACAACAGCAAATCCACGTCCTGCTTCACCGGCACGGGCAGCTTCGATGGATGCATTCAAAGACAACAGGTTGGTTTGATCGGCAATCTCAGAAATCATACTTACAATATTGGTAATCTGCTCTGAAGCTTCGCCAACCTTGCCAATGGAAACAACCAACTCCTGGTTGGCATCTTTTATTTCGTCCATAGCGCTGCCTAGCTGTTCCATATCGTCGCGACCACGCTTGGAAATCTCAACGGTTTCCTTCATGCTAACGTTGGCACGATCGGAATTATCCTTGGTATCGGTAACAACCATGGCAAGGGTTGTAGCATTCTCTGCAATTTCATTAACGGCAACAGCCAGCTGATCCACTGTAGTATTCAGTCCCTGCATTGCTTCTGCCTGAGACTGTGATGCCGCAAACATGCTTTCAGATACTCGATTGGAGCTTTCTGACTCATCTTTTAGCTTGGCTGACTCATCATTAATGCTGGAAATCATATTGCGCATGCTAACAATAAACTCGCCCATCTTGTCGGCCATAAGTCCAATTTCATCATTACCGGCAGTAGTAACCTCAACTGTAAAGTCACCGGATGCCATGCGCGTAATATCTTCCGTAATATGGGATAACGGACGGAACAACTTTGTGGTCATAAACCAGATCATGGCACCTACCAATAACAAAGCTGCAACACCAACAAAAATCATAATCAGTGATAAGCGCTGGACATTCGCAAGAATCAGATTCTTAGGCACATAGGAAACCAACAGCCAATCGGAACCTGTAATCTCCAGAAAATCAACATAATAAGAACCAATGGCACAGGAATCATAGTCACGAGCAGAAATATGCTGCGCAATACTGCCCATTACACTTCCGGTAGCTTCAAATATGCTGGTAGATACGTAAGACTGCGTTGGGTGAGCAAGGATTGTTCCATCATAGCGATCAACCAGGAAGGATTTGGCACCCTGCATCTTAACACCGGAATTAACAATGATACCAACCTGATTCAAATCCATATCAGCTGCAATAACCTTAAGGTCATCCCCTGGAAGCTGCAGAATACCGGAAGCAGATAACACATACTCTCCGTTCTCATTCTGGTATGCTTTGCCATAATCCATATTTACACGAGTTAAACCCTGCGTGAACCATGGCTGCATCGATGGCGCTGCAACCTTCAGATTAGAAGAAGATGCCTTCATAAATGTACCGTTATTGGAAGCAATATACATACCGTTTGGAGCATATTTATTGTATCCATAGGTAGAATCCAAAATCTTTTGGATCTGCTCCTCCTCCGGTTGTGTGATTTCAATGGTATTCTTAACTGTTTTAAAGAACTCAAGGTTTTGATTGAGCCATGATTCAATATTATCACCTTGGTTAGAAATAGAAGAATCCAATTGTGCGATTGACATATCCTCCAGATACATCTTAGACAATTGTGCGGAAAGAGCTACCAAAACAATAATAGTCACTGCTACTATAGGAAGCACTGTCCATAGGAACTTCGCACGAATCGTTGTTCGACGCTGCTTCTTTTTATCCATTATTCGTTTCCTCCCTTACAGAACTGTGATAAATTTCGTATTTATCATCTTGTTCCATTATAAAATCAATCAAATAAGGACACAAGAATTCCCTCGAAAAAAAAGTATTTTTTTCTTGTAAAAATCCCTTGCTTTTTTATATATCCTTTGTTAATATACTTTTGTTGCGTTGCAACGGCCGAATATGAATTGTTAAGGAGGTGCTATCATGGCAAAATGTGCAATTTGCGGTAAAGGCGCTCATTTCGGAAACAATGTGAGCCATT
>JAILCW010000043.1 GCA_024690265.1 Lachnospiraceae bacterium
TATGCTGAATACCAACACAGAGGGCACCAAAGGTTTGCGCGGATACTTCCTGGCAATGGCATTGAACGCAGGTGGCATCGTATTGTGGTTAATCAATCAGTACGGAACCCTTTTTGCAACCGGTGTGTCCGCACATCCGGAATCCGCATTGTCCGGCATTATCCTGGTCGCAATGGTACCAACCCTTGCAATCGCAGCAATCATCTCCAGAGCCCTCTATAAGAGAATGGGCAATATCTGGACCCCTGCATTTCTAAATGCGATTTTGATGACGGTTATGACACTTGCAAACACAACCGTTTTCCTCAAATAACTCCCATTCTCAAAAAGGACCACCCGTTGGGTGGTCCTTTTCTATGAATCGGCTGGTGTAATCAGCCCATTGCGTTCTCTATACATCTCTAAATATACATTCGCTAATAAATCCAAATAATAGGTCAATCCATAACGCCCATAAACGCCTCGCACCGCTTGTATGGTATTGCGTGAGACATTTTCACTGCCAATGTAGAAGATATTGGAGTAGTCATTGGTAAGTCGCTCTGTACGATTCATGGTAACCAGAGCTTTCTTGGCAGCGGTGTCTTCTAAATCGGAACTGATGCCCATGGCAAAATTCCCCGTAACAGAGCAGACCAAAATCAAATCATCCGGTTGCATCTGACTAATCAATTCCATATTACTGTGGGAATCCGTCATGAGACGCATGATTTTACCAAAGGCAATCATACCCTGCTGGAATTCCCGGATGGCAGAACTGGAAGTCTCTGCAATGAGCAGAAGTACATTCTGGCTGTTGTAAATCAATTCGCACAGGTTGCGCATGGACTGATGACTGTAGGCGGCGGTGATGCTGTCTGCCATTTGTGCCACGGAATGACTGAGAAACTCCGGATAATCGGGATGATCCTCGTATTCGATAAACTTATCCCAATGCGCCAGATTCTCTACGCCGTTTTCCTTCAAGGCAGTAAAACTTTCAAATCCCAAGTGCTGCACAAATCGCTGAACACTACTGCGGGATGTAAAACAATCATCGGCAACGGTATAGATGGATAGAGAGCCAATTTCCCGGATGTGCTCTAACATATACTTGGCCAGCACAACGTGGATATTGTCCTCCTCATTGCTGTTTAGAACAGATAGCAGGGAGGAGAGCATACTAAAATGGCTTACGCCGTAAGGTTCTTTGGTTTCCATAGGTACCTCTCAATGGTTGCATAAACAACAGATAATAGAACCATTATAAGGGATTAAAAAATAAAATGATACGAATTTGGTATCAAAGTGTGATACCCACGACGTAAATAGTGTGGAATATAATGCAGTTAAGTAATAAATAATCGTTTTAACGAAAGGGGAAAGACATGAAGCATAAGAATAATCCGGTGTTCCCAAAGAACTTTTTATGGGGAGCATCCAGTGCTGCATGGCAGGTAGAAGGTGCGACAACCGAGGGTGGTAGAACACCAGCTATTATTGACCTGAATTCACAGACCAAGAAGCCTTTTGCAGACAATTCCATTGCAGCGGACCATTATCATCATGTAAAGGAAGACGTGGCATTGATGAAGGAGTGTGGATTTACCAGTTATCGTTTTTCACTTTCCTGGTCCAGAATCATTCCGGGACCGGATCGTAAAGTGAATCCGGAGGGAATCGCATTTTATAATACGTTGATTGATGAATTGACTGCAGCAGGAATTACACCGATTGTAACCTTGTACCATTATGATATGCCGGTATGGGTGGATGAAAAGTTCGGTGGATGGCATAACCGAGACATTATTGATGAGTTTGACTTTTATTGCAGAACCTGTTTTGAAAACTTTGGTGACCGTGTAAAATACTGGTTATCGATCAACGAGCAGAACATGCAGATTGTATATGGTGACTGGTTGGGCGTATCCAAAGGATGCACCGATTGGTTCAAGGAAAAGTGGCAAGTGAACCATATTATGAATCTGTGCCATGCTAAGGCAGTTATCGGATGCCATGAAATCGTAAAAGATGGCAAGATTGGTCCGGTACCGGGGTATGTTCCGATTTATCCGGAAAGTGCCAGACCGGAAGACCAGATTGCAGCCATGAATGCAGAAGAGTTGACTCAGAAGGTATGGGATGATACTTATGTATTCCGCGAGTACAGCACCTTTATCAAGAAGTACTGGGAAGAAAATGACATTGATCCGGATATCCGTCCTGGGGACATGGAGCTTATTGCTCAGGCACCGATTGATTTTATCGCTGTTAACTGCTATCGAAGTGATGTAGGTAAGGCTCCTGATCCATCCTACACGCAGTTGATTGGCCTAAACAAGTATGGACGCAAGGGTGAATTTGTTTATCCAAATCTTCCGGGGGAATATGCACTGGCAAGAAATCCATACGTAGCCACCACCGATTGGGATTGGCACATTGATGGTGTGTCCATGCGATACTCCCTGCGTTATTTGTGGGATCATTATCATTTGCCAATGGTGATTACCGAGGCTGGATTTGGTGCTCACGAAGATCTGGATGAGAATGGTGAGATCCATGATGATTACCGTATCGAGTATCTCAGAGATTATATTTACAATCTGGGATTAGCCATCGAGGACGGTGTAGAAATATTTGGATTTAACCCATGGAGCTTTACCGATTTATTGTCCACTGGTAACGGTATGGCTAAGCGCTACGGCCTTGTTTTTGTCAATCGTACCGATGATGACTTACGTGACATGAAGCGTTACAAAAAAGATTCTTACTACTGGTATTCCAAGCTGATTCGTTCCAATGGTCAGGAATGGGGCAAGGACATGAGCGAATGGCGTGACTTTACCAGAGTTAGCGAAAACGAGTTGGAAAAAGAACAAAGAGGTTAGTATAAAAAAGGGGAAAAATTATGGCTAAGAAAGATTATAAGCAAATAGCAACCGATATCATTGCAAATTGCGGTGGGGAAGATAATATTGCAAATGTATCACATTGTATGACGAGATTGCGTGTGCAGTTGCGCAACGGGTCTAAGCTTAATAAGGAAGCTGTAAAAGAGATTCCTGGCGTCATCAATCTGATTGAACAGAATGGTGAGTATCAGTTCGTCATTGGACAGGATGTTCCAAGCTTGTATGAAGAGTTCCAGAACAACCCGAATATCAAGTCATCCGGCGAGGTACAGGATGATGCAGCATTGAAGGAAGATGCGTCAGCTAAAAAGGGTGGCGTGATGAATGCAATTCTTTCTTTCATTGGCGGAACATTTTCACCGGTAATCCCGGTTTTGGTTGCCGGAGGTTTGACCGGTGCAGTACTGGCATTGTTGACTACCTTTGCAGGTGTTTCTACAGAGTCCGGAACCTATATTATTTTGTCAGCAATTAATCAGGCAGCGTTTTATTCCTTGCCTGTATTTGTAGGATTTGCAGCAGCAACTAGATTAAAGGCAAATGGATACTTAGGAGCATTCCTTGGCGCAGTGCTACTGTTTAGCTCCATTAATGGCGCAGAGGGCTTAGATTTCTTGGGAATTCCGGTAACAACCGTAGCTTACAACTCAACAGTATTCCCGGTTATCTTGGGATGTTTGTTCATGTCTGTTATTTACAAGTTCCTTCAGAAGCATATGCCGGTATTCCTTCGTACCATTGTAGTACCGCTTTTGACCATGTTGATTACTGTTCCTGTAACATTAATTGTTCTTGGACCTATCGGTGGCTGGGTAGGTAGCGCATTAGCAAACGGCGTGTATGCTATTTATCAGGCAGCTCCAATGGTTGCAGTGGCAATTATCGGTTTGGGAACACCATGGCTTGTATTCTTTGGAATGAACAACGCACTGTATCCAATCGTATTCGCACTTCTTGCAGAGGTTGGTTCTGATCCATTAATCTGTGCTGGTATGGCTCCTGCAAACGTTGCAGTGGGTGGTGCGTGCTTCGCAGCAGCATTAATTGCTAAGGATATTAATGACCGTTCCGTAGGCGTAGGTGCTGGTCTTACTGCATTGTGTGGTATCACTGAGCCTGGTGTTTACGGTGTACTTTTCACCAAGAGATATCCATTGATCGGTGCTATGATTGGTGGTGGTATCGGTGGATTCATCGGTGGCTTGTTTGGAATGACCCAGTATGTTATTTCTACTCCTGGCTTCATTTCCTTCGCTGCTTATATTAATCCGGATGGAACCATGAACAATCTTGTAATCTCAATGGTAGTTATGGTAATTGCACTTGTATTGGCATTCGTTTCTACTTATATTTTAGGTAAGAAAGCATTAGCAAAATAGGATGAGACTTGAGGAGGATTTTATGTTTTCATTATTTAAAAAAGAGAAGTTGGAACCTGTAACATGCAACGCCAATGAATTTGTTGCACCGGCAGATGGCCGAATCATCGATATTACTACTGTCAGTGATGCAGTATTTGCTGAGAAAATGCTGGGTGAGAGTATTGCGTTTGAATTCAGCGGAAACGAAGTTACCGTATGCGCTCCATGTTCCGGTAACTTGACCACGGCATTTCCAACAGGACACGCATTTGGCATTACCATGGCAAATGGAGTGGAAACACTGGTACATATTGGTGTTAATACCGTTGGTGCCAAGGGCGATGGATTCAAAATGTTGGATAAGCAACAGGGCGATGATGTGAAGGCGGGAGACCCTATTGTAAAAGTTAATTTGAAGACATTGAAGAACTCCTATGATATGTCTACGATGTTGATTGTGACGGAGCCAAATGGGCT
>JAILCW010000056.1 GCA_024690265.1 Lachnospiraceae bacterium
CGCTACCTCTACAGACGTAGCGGACACATACAAAAATAAAAAGAAGAGTCTTTGCTTCATAAATGAGCATGACTCTTCTTTTTATTTTCTAGTGCCGACGTCTGCAAAGGCACGCTACAGAGAACATGTAGTGTCCACAGCCTCTATTTATACTACTGGATTCAGACGGTCACATAACCCGGAGTAACGTTGTGCTTGATTTGTATTGTTGACCATATGATCAAATACGTTTTTATCGCCGACTAACATGCAACACTGTTTTGCTCTGGTGATTGCTGTGTATATTAAGTTACGGTTCATCAGCATGGATGGACCAGGTAACAATGGGATGACAACTGCTGGATACTCGCTTCCTTGGGACTTATGGATGGTAACTGCGTAGGCATGTTCCAGCTCGTCCACTTGCTTGTATGGGTATTCCACCATCTTGCCTTCGTCATATTCAATCCACATGGAACTGGAATAATCGTTAATCTCTCGTACGATACCCATGTCGCCGTTGAATACGCCGGTTCCTTTATCCACAGGAATGCGGTATTTTCCTTGAATTTCCCACTCAATCTGATAATTATTTTTAATCTGCATTACCTTGTCCCCCTCACGGAAGATACGGTCGCCGAACTCCCGCTCATTCTTGCCGTCTGCCGGAGGATTCAGGTATTGCTGCAAAATCTTGTTCAATCGTTCTACACCAAGTAAGCCCTTACGGGTTGGTGTTAGAATCTGAATATCATTGGTGGATGCTCCCACGTACTTTGGTAACTTCTCCTGCACCAACTGAATAACAACGGAAATGATATGATCCGCATCAGGACGCTCCATGAAGAAGAAATCCTTGCTCTTGTTATCAATGGTTACCGGTTCGCCACGCTGAATCTTGTGAGCATTTACCACGATATCACTCTGGGTGGCCTGACGGAAAATCTTCTCCAAGCGAACCACAGAAAATCGGTTAGAAGCAATGATGTCGCGTAGCACATTGCCAGGGCCTACACTTGGAAGCTGGTTCACATCACCTACCAGAATCAGTCTGGTGCCACCCGGCACCGCACGAAGAAGTGCATACATCAGAGTGATATCCACCATAGAAACCTCATCGACGATGATGACATCTGTCTCCAGTGGGTTGTGTTCATTTCGTTGGAAAAACGACGTATCTGTATCCACATCCCCCTCTGGGTTCTCACTCTTACCGTTAACCTCTAACATACGATGCACGGTACGAGCTTCATATCCCGTAGCCTCGCTCATTCGCTTGGCCGCACGACCCGTTGGCGCTGCAAGGAAGATATCTTTTCCTTCTCGTTCGAAGTACTTAATAATGGCACGGATGGTGGTGGTCTTACCCGTTCCCGGTCCACCGGTTAATACAAATACACCATGTTGAACAGCACCATGTACCGCTTCTCGCTGTCGCACATCCAACTCCATATCCTCTTCCAATTCAATGACATGAATGGCTTGATCAATCAGCTCATCCGCCACATGATACTCTGCATCTAATCCCAGTAACAACTGAGCAGTAGTAGATTCCATATAATAAAAGGCGTATGCATATACCGCATCTCCCTTAATCACAACCTTCTTATCGATGGCCATATTCATCAGATTAGCTTCAATATACTCCTGATCTACACGCAAAAGCTCAAAGGCTTCCATCAGAAGTTCATCCTTCGGCAAGTAGGTATGTCCATTCAAAGTTGCCTGCAACAGCACATATAAGATTCCGCTTCGCACGCGGAACTCCGAATCCGTGCGAATACCAATACGGCTGGCAATCTCATCTGCAATCTTAAATCCTACGCCGGAAATATCCTCTGCCATCTTGTAGGGATTCTCCTGAATCACCTTGTAAAGATCCGGACCATACTCCTGATAAATCTTAACCGAGAGATTATTATTGATTCCATACTGAGCCAGGAACATCATGGCTTCACGCAGGTCACGCTTAGCTATCATCTGATCTGCAATATCCATGGCCATACGTTCGCTGATACCCTTAACCTCAGCCAGACGCTCCGGCTCCTCTTCCATAACACGGAAGGTATCTGCCTTGAACTTCTTAACGATACGAACTGCAAGTGCCGGTCCAATCCCCTTAATGGCACCACTTCCCAGGTATCTCTTGATCTCCTCAATACCCTTCGGAGCCACGGTCGCAAAGCGTGTCATCTTGAACTGCATGCCATAATTCACATGAGTGACATATTCGCCTTCCATCTCCACGTTGACCCCCTCAGTAATCCCCGGGAAGATACCGACACAAGTGATAGCGCTTGCATCATCCAAGGCCTCCTCTACTTCTTCCGGCAAGAGTCCCTCCGGGACTACCACCAGCACCGCGTAAGAGTTTTCTTCGTTTTTGTATATTATATGTTCAATGTATCCATTCAATTTTTCCATAAGGGTATCATATCATTTTCGCCTGAAATAAGCGATTCCCAATTAGGGGCGTCCCGGCCGCGTCCAGCATTTTCTCCCGCGTGATCGCTCTCGCTTCCTATTGTAGACGTAGCGGACACATACAGCTCATAAAAAAGAGGACTCGCCTATTCTGACGAATCCTCTTTTATTCTTCGCTTAGTGCCGACGTCTCCAAAGGCACGCTACAGAGAAAACACTGAACGCGGCCGGGGCGTCTATTATACTATTCTTCTTTATCCGGAATGTTATAATTCCGTTTTAGTTGTTCTACCATGGTATCAGTAAAACTAGAACCATAGTCTTCTACCATTTGTGCAGCCAAGGTCTGAATCGTGCTATCCATAAAGTAGTCAACGGTAGAAGATACGAACGGGTCTTTGTCCTTATCGCCATTGATTGCATCCACGGACTTTTTCATTTCTTTTAGCATCTGCTCAACAAAGTAGGACTCAAAGGACTTCACAGCATCCGTCAGTTCCTTCTCAGTTGGCTGATTGGAAAGGCCTTCCAAAGCGCCCTTGGTCTTGGCACTGGAAGTCTGAGAACGCTGCAACTCCTGCTGCATCTTGATGTTGTCCAGATAAGCAGATGAAAATCCATCAATCGTTGCCATAAGCTACTCCTATCTCTTCAGGTTGTTGGCGGTATCCAACATACTGTCTGAAGTGGTGATTGCCTTGGAATTAAGCTCATAGGCACGCTGAGTAATAATCATCGTAACCATCTCATCAGCGATGTTAACGTTACTGCCTTCCAAGTATCCCTGAGCAAGAGAGCTTCGGGTAATTGGAAGATTGGTGGTTGCTTCGTTGATGGCTGCTCCGGAAGCGTCTGTCTCCTGGTACAGGTTGTTAGAAACCTTAGCAAGACCAATCGGATTCGCAAACTGGAACAATGCAATGGTCTGTCCTGTTGGTACAGTCACGCCTTCGGCATTACGATATGCAACAGAACCATCTGCTGCAACAGTGGCACCATCTGCACCTGCACCCTCCGGCAAGGTAATACGCTGACCGGTTGTGGACATAATTGGGTTACCACTGGAATTGGTCAAGATTCTGGCACCGGTGTTGTCCAGTGTCCATCCTAGATTGCCATCTCTGGTATAGTAGGTCTCTCCATCCTGTCCGGTTACTGCAAAGAAGCTGGCCGTCACGGTGTTGGAAATATATAATGCCATCTTGTTATCACTGGCAAGCTGTGCTCCCGGCGCAAAATTTGCCTTCAGGGAAGCCACACGAGTTCCCAAACCAACTTGTGCTTCCGTTGGCTTCGGCTCTCCATTTGCAGTTGTTGTCTCTGTCTGGAGTGTCTGATAAAGAAGAGACTTGAACTGTGTATCCTGGGACTTGTAGCCCGTGGTATTCACGTTTGCAATGTTATTGGATAAGGTATCCATACTAACCTGCTCTGCTCTCATGCCGCTTGCTGCGGTCCATAAAGATCTAACCATAAGAACGCTCCTCTCTCTTATACACGGCCAACCTGACTAACTGCCATCTCAAGAGTGCTATCCTCGGTTTGAATCATCTTCTGACCCGCTTCGTAAGCTCTCTGGATGGTAATCATGGAAACCATTTCGTCTACTACATTAACGTT
>JAILCW010000130.1 GCA_024690265.1 Lachnospiraceae bacterium
TAAAACATAGCATCGCCCAGCATATTGCCGCGCACATATACAGCATTAAACACATCGTTGACCGGATACAGTGGATGTTGTACATCCAACAAAAATGGCGCCACTCTTGCATAATAGGTATCACCACTTGTCTGGCTGGTTGCCAATAACTTAATGTCTCGGCCCATTGCCTTGGCATACTTAATATCCGTTGCTGTAATCTTATGAATACCTTCGGTTGGAATATCGTTATAATCGACTTGCTTACCACAAACCAAAGAGGTCAAAATCGCAATCTTGCGGCAAGCATCATAACCTTCTATATCAGCGGTTGGATCCTTCTCAGCGTATCCCTTGTCCTGTGCCTCACGCAACACTTCATCAAAGTCGCTACCCTCGGCTGTCATCTTGGTCAACATATAATTGGTTGTACCATTAACGATGCCCTCGATTTGTTCCACAACATCTCCCGTTAAGCTCTCGAGCAATGCGCGGATAATCGGAATACCGCCACCAACTGATGCTTCAAATAAGAATGTAACATTGTGATCTTTGGCAATCTGTAACAGCTCTGCTCCCTTGTCGGCAACCAATGCCTTGTTGGAAGTAGTAACATGTTTGCCAGCCTCTAACATCGCACGAACAAAGGTATACGCCGGTTCAACGCCACCCATTGTCTCTACAACGATGCGAATCTCAGGGTCATTCACAATGTCCATATAATCACGAACTATCTTGCTCTCCATCGGATCCCCAGGAAAGTCACGCAAATCCAGGATGCTCTTGACTTCCAGCGGCTCACCCACGCGAGATGCAATCACGTCTCGATTCACATCGAGCACTTCAACTACTCCGGAACCAATGGTTCCGTAACCCATAACTGCAATCTTCATGTTCCTTTTTCCTTTTCCTTTTCCTATTCCCTCGCTAATATCTTGATGTATTGAACACCCTCGAGGTCTTCGATGCTCTCAATCATATCCGAAACATCACCGGTATCCGGCAACACCTCCACGGACAATGTCAGGGATGCTATTCCGTTAACCGGAATACTCTGATGAATTGTAAGAATATTAGCTCCGTATTCTGCTACTGACTTAAGAACCGTTGATAGCAATCCCGGTTCATCCTCCAACTGTATGACCATGGTAATGGTCTTGCCCTTGCTGTCCTCATGAAAACGGAAGATGTCGTCCTTGTATTTGTAAAAAGAGCTACGGCTAATTCCTACCTGTTCCGTTGCATCCTGAACCGATTGGCACTTGCCGGATTCCAGCAAGCGTTTTGCCTCTACAACCTTCAAAAGAACTTCAGGAACCGCTTTCTCCTTTAACACAAAATACGATGATTTTTCTGCCATAGTTATACTCTCCTTGACCCAGATGTGTCTTTGTCAGAAAAACATCTGTCCTCACTCGGAATACTTTAACATATTAAAAAACGTGAGGCAACCCCTAAACGGCGATTATTCGGCATCTTGTGTATTTCTTGCCGGACAACCCAGAGATAACCACTTGAGATAACTATTAATAAAGGCATCCAAAGCACCATCCATAACTGCATCTACGTTACCGGTTTCCTCGCCGGTACGCAAATCCTTGACCATGGTATATGGCTGCATAACATAAGAACGAATCTGATTGCCCCAGCCAATTTCCGTGACTTCACCACGAATTCCGTCAGCCTTTTCCTGATTCTCCTGCTGCTTTAACAAATATAACTTCGCCTTCAACATCTGCATGGCTTTATCCTTGTTCATATGCTGAGAGCGTTCATTCTGACACTGAACCACGATTCCTGTTGGGAAATGGGTGATTCGAATTGCAGAAGATGTTTTATTGATGTGCTGTCCACCGGCACCACTGGAACGATATGTATCAATACGGATATCTTCATCGCGAATCTCTACATCCAAATCTTCTTCTATGTCCGGCATAACTTCGCAGGACGCAAAGGAGGTCTGACGTTTGCCATTAGCATTGAAAGGCGAAATACGAACCAAACGGTGGATACCCTTCTCAGACTTGAGGTACCCATAAGCATTCTCACCGGTAACCTGGAAGGTAACAGACTTGATACCAGCCTCATCGCCCTCCTGCATATCCAGTTCCTCTACGGTAAATTCGTGATCCAAGGCCCAACGGGTATACATACGATACAGCATCTGGGTCCAATCACAAGCTTCAGTTCCGCCGGCTCCGGAATGCAAAGTAACAATGGCAGAATCCTTATCATACTCGCCGGAAAGCAGGGTCTTCAATCGAATACCATCATAGGTCTTCTCGAATGTCGCAAATGCCGCTTTGGCTTCTTCTAGAATCTCTGTATCTTCTTCCTCATTACCCAATTCAATATATGCTTCGATTTCTTCGTATTGCTCTTCCAGACTCTGATATACTGCCATATCGTCCTTCAGGCTTTTTAGCTCTTTGGTCTTGGCGGTAGAAACAGAAGCATCATTCCAAAAATCCGGCGCCTCCATTTCACGCTCCAACTCCTGAATTCGATTACTCTTGTTCTCAAGATCCAGTGCACCGCGCACTTCCTTCAGGGGTTCCTTATATGCCAAAAGCTGTTGCTTCATCTGATCAAGTTCAATCACGTGATCTACCTCTTTCTAACTATTGTAATTCTTTATTCAAAATCTCCATGGCTTTTTCTACCTGATTATCCTTCAGGTATTCATAGTCCTCACCGGTACCTTCGCCGGTATACTCATACTTGAGTTCAACATCCGGCGTAATGCCTTCGCCATGGATGCAAACACCACTTGGTGTAAAGTATCTTGCAATGGTAAGCTTCACTGCACTGCCATCATTCATCGGTAATGTCACCTGTACCACACCTTTGCCAAAGGTCTTGGTACCTACTAATGTTCCGGCCTTGAAATCATGAACTGCTCCGGCAAAAATCTCAGAAGCACTTGCGGAATTACCATTGGTCAAAACCACCATTGGCATATCCAAGAAGTGCTTGGCGTCAGATGTGTAATCCGTACGCTCGCCACTCTTCTCTTCCATGTAAAGGGTGGTTCCTTCCGGCAGAATATAATCCAACATATCCGTTACGGAATCCACCATTCCACCCGGGTTGTCACGAACATCAAAAATAAACGCCTCTGCCCCCTGACTCTTTAAGCTCTCAATAGCTTCCTGGAACTCCTTCGGTGTGCCGGTAACAAACTCTGTAATCTGGACGTAACCAATATTGTCACTCAAAAGCTTGGCGTTAATTGAAGGAATGCTAATCTCATCTCTTGTCACCTGAATGGTATAGCGCTCTCCATCTCGCTCATAAACCAGTTCCACATCAGTTCCCTTTTCTCCGCGAACTGTAGCGGCAAAGGTATCAGACTCCACATCGGTAGAAAGAATTCCATCCGCAGAAATCAACAAGTCACCCTTCTGAAGACCAGCCTTCTCTGCAGGTGAATCTGGATATACGCGAGTAATGGAAATCCATCCCGTATCCGGATCCTTGGTAAGCGCTGCACCGATTCCGGCGTAATTGCCGGTGGTAGAAATGGTTAACTGCTCGTACTCTTCCGGAGTATAATAAGCAGAATATGGGTCCTTGAGTCCGCTGACAAGACCTGCATATACGCCCTCACGAAGGTCATCTTCGTTGACATCTTCGTAATAGTATTTATCGATTAAACTCTGGATAAAATCCACCTTCTCCGAGGTGTTTTCATCGATAACATTGCCGGTCACCAGTTGGGACTTGGTATAACTACGATGAACCAATAGCGCAACAAACAAAATCAACAGCATTACAAAAAAAGTCAGTAATGCCCCGAGGAGCACGCCATGTCCAAAGCCTCTATTGGGCTGCTGCGGCGCCGGAATCGGCATTTTATCCTCCACCATAGTTTCCTGTGGTTTGTTTTCTAATTCTTCTGATGTCATATTCTTCTCCTAACTAACATATCCCCACGGATTCACGTAGGAACCATTTACCGTCACTGCAAAATGCAAGTGCGGCCCGGTGGAATAACCGGTACTGCCAACTGCAGCAATTGTATCACCCTGATTCACCGTCTGCCCCACAGATACATAGCATTCGCTGGCATGCATATAGACACTGCAAATCACATTGCCGGAATCATCCTTGCCGTGATTAATAACAATGTAGTTGCCGGCAGAATTACTGTACTTGGAAACAATCACCGTACCTGACTGAACAGCCACAATACCACTTCCGGTTGGTGAACCAATATCTATACCATTGTGATACGTATCCGAACCACCTGTCGGCGATTCACGGGGGCCAAAATCACTGGTAATGCGATGGCTACTCGGGCACGGCCAGATAAATCCTGATGCATTGGGTGAAGAGGTACCTTCACCATCTTCTCCATTAGCTGCATTCTCAGCTGCAATAGCCGCCTGTATTGCAGACAAAACTTCAATCTGTGCCTGTAGTTCCTCTTGGTATTCTTTCTCTAGTACTTCCGCGTCTGTAAGGTTCGCAGATATTTTCTTAAGTTCTGCATCTTTTGCGTTAGCAAGAACAGATACCGCTTGCTTCTGTTCATCTACCTGAACCTTCACTGTCTTGACGGATTCATAGTCCTCCGCCAATTTGTCCTTGAGATTCTGGATATTCTCAATATTGGCGTGAAACTCCTCTAACTTCAAACGATCATAGCGCTCCATGGCCACAATGTATTCCACAGCATTTAACACCTCTGCCATGTTGTGGGACTCAAAGATTCGGTTCCAATAGGTGGTACTGCGATTCTCATAAGTGTACTGAATGCGCTTCTTCATGGCGTCATACTGAGCATCCGCCTCCGCCTCGGCATCAGCCAACTCTGTTTTGGCCACATCAATCTGCTGGTTCAACGAATTGAGCTGCGTTTCAAGCTCCACGGCTTGGGCCGATATACGACCAAGCTCCGACTCTAATTCCTTGACCTTATCCTCAGCCGCTTCTTTGGAATTGGATAATTCTTTGACCTTCTTCTGAGCATTTGCCAAAGAGTTTTCCAGTTCATTTTTCTTTTGCTGAGCCTCCGCCAAGGATTCTCGGGTTGTCTTGGCAACGCTAACAGTTTCAACGCTTCCTATTACAACAATCAAAAGTAAAATGAGCAAAGTACGTATGAAGTTTTTTGCAGGCACTTTCTTCTTTTTCTTCATAATAATAGAGAGAGCCCTCGAGAAAAACAAGGGCTCTGTACATGTTAAACTTTTAAGTGTCTCTTGAGTGTAATGCGGCTTCCAATCAAACCAATACCAACTCCCAACACCAATGATACCGGAACCAAGAAGCGGAACACTTCATCGGCAGGGACAAAGGAAAACAGATTGGATAATGCATCAAAACGTTCTGCAACGTAATTTAAAATGCGCTGATATAAAACCAACAACAAAACCAGCGGAATCACAGAACCAATCAAACCGATTACCACACCTTCAACAACGAATGGTGCGCGTACAAAGGAGTCCTTGGCACCAATGAGCTTCATAATAGCGATCTCTTCCTTGCGGACAGAGATACCAACGGTGATGGTATTGCTAATCAAGAAGACTGCAACTGCAATCAGAATCGCAATCAATGCCAAAGAAATCAACTTGATTAAGTGATTGAAATCCGTCAATGTCTTGGCCGCAACGTCTGAATAATGAACTTCGCGAACACCATCCAGTCCCTCTAAATAGGTAACCAGGCTCTGCTGCATGGAAACATCATTCAAATAGATGGAATAGCTGGCGCTGTTAGCCAAAGGGTTATCGTCCGCAAATACAGCGGCTGCTTCCTCATCTCCATTAAAGTAATCCAGCTTGTAGGTCTCCCATGCCTGCTCCGCAGAAATAAACTCATACTTGGATACTTCGGAACGAGCGGAAATGGAATCACCGATTGCCTGAATCTGTTCATCCGTAATGCCTTCATCAAAAAGAACGGTAACTGCAACGCCCTCTTCGGCATTGCGTACCATGGATTCAAAATTCACACCGATGGAATAAAACACACCCAGCAAGAAAATACATGCCGTCATCGTAGCGATGGAGGCAAGGGAAAACATCTTGTTCTTCCAGATATTCGCGATGCCCTGACGGAAATTATAAGATAATGTACTCAGTCTCATTAGATTTCCTCTCCTCCCTGATCATCCACGACAACACCCTTCTTGATGGTGATGACGCGTTTATTCATGGTCTTGACGAAATCCATGTTGTGGGTAACAACAACAACGGTTGTTCCTCGCTGATTGATCTCATCCAATAATTTCATAATCTCCCAAGCATTGCGGTTATCCAAGTTACCGGTAGGCTCATCTGCCAAGAGAATCTTCGGCTCGTTCACCAACGCTCTGGCAATTGCCACACGCTGCTGCTCACCACCGGATAACTGCTTGGGAAGGGAACGATACTTCGCGGCCAATCCAACCAAAGAAAGAATGGTAGGAACCTTGCGCTTAATATCCTTCTTGGGAGCTTCGATTACTCGCATTGCAAAAGCAACGTTCTCATAAACGTTGCGATCCTGCAACAAGCGGAAATTCTGGAATACGACACCCACGTTACGGCGGTAACGCGGAATCTGTCGACGATTAATCTTCTCCAAATCCTTGCCACCTACTATAATCTTGCCGTGGGTCGGATTCAGTTCCTTAAGCAGAAGCTTGATAAGTGTAGACTTACCAGATCCACTATCACCAACAATAAATACAAATTCACCCGGAGCAATATGTAGACTGACGTCCGTTACAGCCTGAACTCCAGCCTCGTAAGTCTTACTTACGTGCTCTAATCTGATCATAAAAAAAAGCCTTTCTAGAAATTCTGGTCACCCATATATTTCATATACTCAACAACCATCAACGCAATCTTGAATGTAATTGCATCCTCAAATGTGCGAAGGTCGAGTCCGGTACTCTTCTGAATCTTGTCCAGACGATATACCAACGTATTACGATGAATGTATAACTGGCGAGAGGTCTCGGATACATTCAAACTATTCTCAAAGAACTTGTTAATAGTAACAAGTGTCTCTTCGTCAAACTCCTCCGGAGATCTCTTCTCAAAAATCTCCTGAATAAACATCTTACAAAGAGGAATTGGTAACTGATAAATCAAACGACCAATACCTAATACAGAGTAAGCAATTACGTTCTTCTCCTGGAAGAAAATCTTGCCTACATCAAGAGCCATGGCAGCTTCTTTGTAAGAACGGGAAACTTCCTTGATCTCGCCTACAATCGTACCATAAGATACACGCACCTGTCCCTCGCCTCGATCGGAGAATGCATCAACAATGACACGAGCAGTCTTCTCGATATCATCGTAGGTATCGTTCTCGCCAACTTCCTTAACAACGATAATATTCTGCTCATCTACCGCTGTAACAAAGTTCTTGGACTTCCCGCCGAAGATACTGCGGACACGATCAATCTCATCGCCGTCCTTGCCGGTACCAATCTCAACAATCATAACAACGCGTCTAGCATCAATATCAACATGAAGCTTCTTGGCACGGTTATAAATATCTACTAATAGTAAGTTGTCCAATAGCAGGTTCTTGATGAAGTTATCGCGGTCAAAACGCTCCTTGTAAGCCACCAGAAGTTCTCTAATCTGGAAAGCAGCGACCTTACCGATTACGGTAGACTCCTCACCCTCCCCCTTGGATAAAAGAACAAACTCCGGCTGTAATTCATCAAATATCTTGAAGAGTTGACAACCAAAAACCACTTGGCTTTCTGCAGGTGATGTAGCGAAGTCCACAACCGGCTTCACATACTCTGCAGGTTCAGGAATTGTAGATGCAAGTACATCTCCATCCAGATCATACACAGCGAATCCCACTTTCGTAATCTGTGCCAAACCATCTATGGTTTTCTGTAATATCTGGTTCGAAATCATTCCCTAACCTCCCTTTATACATTTTCAACAATTCGGTAGAATGTTTTTACTTCAAAATTACAATACTACGCCTTAAGTGTAATATAAATTGCCAAAAAAGTGAAGTTAAAAATAGGCATCTTTTGTAACTTTTGCATTTCGTCAGTAAAAATCACGTCAGTTTTCCTGGCAAAAATTCGACACATGTTGAATTATTACATTTTCTTACCACTTAATTTCATAGATATAACAAAGTTATCATATATTTATGTCTATTGTCTGAATTGCGTGTGAGTATTATAAGAAAATTGATTATTTAAAAGTCAAAGAGGAATTTGATTTTCGCCTCATTTTGTTAAGTTTGTATAGAACGGACGTTTTACTTATCCACCGGGTCTCTGTGAATAAATGTGGATAATGTTGATATCTTGGTTTATAAATCAGTTTTAGCGCTTTTTCGCACTTCTTTTGTGGATAAAGTTATCCACTTATCCACATTTTCAAAAATCTATTTTGCATTTTCTCGGAGAATTGTACAAGTTACCGAAAATCATGTTTCGTAACTGTAATCGGTCTGCATAAAAACTTATGCATATTCAGATTTTTGTAACAAATTATGACGAGCAACAAAATAAAAAGGGCTGCCATATCGGCAACCCTTATCTATGCATGTATTAATTAGAAAATACGACGTACTGCCAAGATATCTCTGTAGTATACGTTAGAATATGTAATGCCTAAGCTCTCATTTGCTGCATGAACGATTGTGCCGTTACCAGCATAAATTCCAACGTGGCCACTGTAGCATACGATATCACCAGGCTGCATGTCAGCAACGCTAACACCATATCCAACGCCACGATCTGCACTAGAGGAGTGTGGCAAGCCAACACCGAATGCAGAGTAAACGCTCATTACAAAGCCGGAGCAGTCTGTTCCGTTGGTCAAGCTAGATCCACCATATACATATGGATTACCAACGAACTGGCAAGCGTAATTAACAACTGCAGATCCGTTACCACCACTTGGAGCGGAGTAGGACTGTGCTGCCTGCTCATTCGCTGCCTGCTGAGCCTGCTGTGCAGCCTTCTGCTTCGCTGCTGCCTTCTCTGCTGCTTCCTGTGCAGCCTTACGCTCAGCCTCTTCACGAGCAAGACGAGCTTCCTCTTCAGCCTTGGACTCAGCATAAGTGTACTCGGTAGCCAATGTTACAAACTCAGTAGAAACATATCCGTCTCCCTCTTCTGCAGATACCTTAATCCAACCGGACTCCGCAGTAGACTCATCAACAACGGTAATATCATCACCATTCGGAAGCATTCCGATTACGGAAGAATCAGAAGAAGCTTCTTCTCTAATGTAAAGAGTATCAGCATTAACAGTAGCAACGCGGCGGGAAGCGGAACGAGCCAACTCCTCATCACCAACAACTACGAATTCGCACTTAACATATCCTTCGCAGTTACCGGAGGTAATCTTGTACCATCCATTCTCCTCTGCAGATACTTCACATGCAGAATTGTTATATAACTTACCAACTACTTCACCCTCTTCGGAAGCAGTTCCACGAACGTTAACATAATCGGTCACCTGTGCAATACCGATGTTCGCGTATTCGCTCTTAGCCTCTTCAGCAGTCTGAACAACCTGAACAACAGCCTCAACACTATCAGTATCAGAGCTGGATGTATTCACTGCGTGATTCGCATCAGCAACCATATTAGCTAATGTAAGGTTAATACCTGCTAATGTGGAATAGGAACTATCACTTCCGGATACAACTGCGGATGCACCAGCAAGGGGAGCGCCCACGGTAGAAATACTTGTAGTAGCAATCAACACCCCAGCTGCAATTGCATATGAAACCATCTTGCTCTTATGATTACGGTTCATTGGTAAAATCTCCTCCAAAAATCTATCATCGATTTAACATTTATTACGAATTTGTTACAACTTATTACATGGTCATTATAACAAGCCATATATAGTGTGTCAACCCATTCTCCATACATATTGAAAAAAGGTGTCACGTAAATTGTGACACCTTTTGTAACAAATTGTGTTCATAACTTTTAAACAAATGAATCCAATGTATTAATTCTGTCCGTTTAAGTATCTCTCTATAGAAGTAATAGCGTTAGCTCCATCGGATGCTGCCGTAATCACCTGACGCAATTGCTTGGTACGAACATCCCCAGCTGCATAGATGCCAGAAATGCTGGTAGCACAATCTTCTCCGGCAATCAGATATCCACCGGCATCCTGTTCCGGCAATCCACTGATATCATCAATATTGGGCTGTGTACCAACAGCCATAAATACGCCCTGAAGAGGGAGCTCACGAGACTCACCGGATTTCTTATTAGTAATACGAATACCCTCTACCGAGAACTTGCCGAGAACTTCATCAACCACTGTGTCATAAATCACTTCAATCTTATCATTGGCACGAACCTGATCCTGTAGTACCACAGCACCACGGAACTCATCTCTACGATGAATCAGATACACTTTAGATGCAAAGCGAGCTAAGAAAATCGCATCCTCCAAAGCAACATCGCCGCCGCCAACAACCGCAACCTCTTTGTTACGGAAAAATGCGCCATCACAAGTCGCACAATAAGAAACACCCATGCCTGTCAATTCCTTCTCACCAGGAATACCCAGCTTACGATGCTTCGCACCGGTTGCAATAACCACGGTCTTGGCTTCGATATTGCCCTGATCCGTCACCAAAACTTTGTGGTCTCCCGCGTCTTCAATAGCAGATACCAAACCCTGGCAGAACTCTACGCCCAACTTCTTCGCATGCTCTTCGAACTTATCTCCCAGTTCCATGCCACCAATTTCAGGCAATCCAGGGTAATTATCAACTTCATAAGTAGTAGCAATCTGGCCGCCGCTCATAGGATTATCAGATACAATGACAGTACTCAAACCAGCTCGCTTACCATAGATTCCGGCAGTCAAACCAGCCGGGCCATTTCCAATAATTACAACATCGTACTGCATAGATGTTTCCTCCTTCTATGTTTTATCATAAAACGCAAAATTAAATTGTATAAAATCTATTTATAATATAATGGCATTTTTCTATTCTGTCAATACGATTTGTAAGATTTTTGTTTCCTTGCCAGTCTGCGAAAACCATGTCCTAATTATTGTAGGTAACTATTTACCAGTTTATCGAAATGGAGGTGTGTCCCATGGATATAGGAGCATTATCTATGAACATGTCGGCGGCACAATCTCTCGGACAAATCGGAACTGCCATTATGGCCAAAACCTTGAATGATTCCAAGGAACAGGCTGCTGGCGAGGTAGCTATGCTGAACAGCATGCCACCAGCTGCAATGGAATTATCCGTTAACCCGAATGTTGGAAGTCAGTTTGACATGTCCGTGTAGGTAAACAAAAGAAGGTGGCGTTTTCGGGCGCCACCTTCTTGTTTATTTTTCTGCAATTGCTTCGATTTCTAACATAACATCCTTCGGTAGACGAGCCACCTCTACGCAGCTTCTGCTCGGATATGGTTCTGGGAAATACTTGGCATACACTTCGTTGATTGCGGCAAAGTCATTCATCTCCTTAATGAAAACAGTCGTCTTAACAACCTTAGCCATGGAAGTACCTGCTGCTTCTAACAGATTCGATAAGTTCTGGAATGCCTGGTCTGCCTGAGCCACAGAACCCTCAGGGATCTCACCGGTAGATGGAACTACCGGAATAATTCCGGATGTAAATACCATATTGCCCACCTCAATGGCCTGGGAATATGGTCCGATTGCTGCCGGTGCCTTGTCTGTTGCAATAACTTTCTTCATGTTGATTACCTCTTTTCTTTCCTTTTATATAAACCTTCTATTGATTAGAAGTGTTCTTACGAATCTTGCCACCCTCTAAGGTGATATGACGCTCCTTATAAAGGCGTCCGACCGCGCGCTTAAACGCCGCCTTGGTCATACCGGTCTCACGCTTGATAACTTCCGGAGAAGCCTTCTCGGTAAAAGGAAGCACTCCACCATAGGACTCTAACAGTTCCATCAACTTGGCTGCATCTACATCCATCTGAAGATAAGACTTCTCGCGGATAGACAAATCCAGCTTGCCATCTTCTTTGACATGAGTCACTCTAGCCCGAACCACCTGGCCCAAACGATAACCGGAAACATCCTCAAAGGCCGGAATCATAGCAGAATACATATCGTCTACTGCCACAAATGTACCAAAATCATGTCCAAACTCGTAGATACGGCCGGTAACATCATCTCCCGTCTTGTAAGGAGACTCACAGGATAACATCTCATAAATATGTTTCATGGAAGCGCAGAGACGTCCGCTCTTATCAATATAAAGACGAACCATAATCTCATCGTCTTCACGAACCTTGGCGCCCATCTCCTTATAAGGAAGGAACAAATCCTTCTCAAGTCCCCAGTCTAAGAAGGCACCAATCTTGGATACTTCCTTGACGCGAAGCACTGCATACTCACCCATGGTAAGCTTCGGTTCCTCGCAGGTCGCAATCAATCGATCATCGGAATCGCGATACAAAAATACGCTGATGGAATCGCCCAAACGCGCGCCCTGTGGCACCTGCTTCTTTGGTAATAATACACGGTCTTCACTGCCGGCTTCTTCTGCCAGATAAACACCGAATTCAACTTTTTTAATGACTGTAAGTGTTTGAAACTCACCTAAATGTAACATTCTTACTCCTCGTTACTTCTATAAAAATCCATGACGAAATACAACTCACCGGTATCATCACATAGCTGTACCTGCATTCCGTTGTCTAGCATACCTTGACGTACATGGATACGATCACCCAAGGTTGCCTGTTTCTTGTATTCAATGCGCATACCACCGATGCGAAAATCGGCAGGTAAAAGCATCAGCGCTTGTTCTACATAGCGCTTGTTGTTCATGTGGTGATTGGTATCTAACTGCCAATTTGCCACTTCGAAATCATATACTTCTGCCACATCTGTTGCAAGAGAAATCTTGCGAGAACCCCATTCTCCTTCCGGAACAGGGTCGAGAGCATAAGCCTCTGCCATCTCCTCCGGGACACGAACCGGCTTATATTTTTCCGTGTCCATGTAAACCCACAAGGACTTCACTTCGATGAAGGTATGAGTCTCATCTGCATTGTCGATAAAAAAGAAACGCTCACCAATCATACCTCTGGCCTGGGTTGGCATGGTGCGAATCACAATGCGTTCTCCATGCTTCGGAAGGTCGTGAACCTTGATCTGCCAGGATGTCACGAACCATCCTCGATGCTCCCGCACCAAGTCCTCTACACGATAACCAACATCCTCCGAATGAAAGGTACAACAATCCTGCAAGTAATCTAAGATACCTACCGTCGATAAATATCCTCGCTCATTAATCTGACTAAAAGCTACACGCCCATCCATTCGATACATGATGCCAATCCTCCATAACTAGCCCTATCCTATCACAAATCAAGCAGAACTCCTAGTCATTTGTAGGCAGTTCGTCTTCTTTGGGCAGGTGTCCAAGATACCAGGTCAAGAATACAATGGAAATCACAAAACTAAAGATATAAGCCAGGGGCTGTGCTTCCTGAATACCCGATAGACCATGAACCTTGGATAAAATCAGCAGTGACGGAATAAAGAACACCCCTCCACGCAAGGAAGATAACAGCGCCGCACCAGCCTTGTGTCCGGTGCACTGGTAGGTCATCTCTGTAACAACGCATAAAGGCAGAGACGGCAAAACGAGCATCTGAAGAATCAACGCGCGATGGCCGATTGCAACTACCGCTGCATCATCACGGAAGATACGAATAATATCATCCGGGAATTGAATAACACCAAAAGCCGCTAATGTAATAAAAATCTCGCCACTAATCAAGGTAAACCACAAGGCTTTGCGCACTCTGCGATAACGATGAGCCCCATAATTGAAGGCACTCACCGGCTGATATCCCTGCCCCATACCAAGGGCAATGGAGAATACAAAGAAGGTCACACGGTTTACAATGCTCATGGCCGCTACTGCTTCATCACCGTAGCTAGCCGCCAACACATTTAGAAGAATCGTCGTAACACTGTTTAATGCCTGACGTAACAAACTAGGCAAACCAGTCAGCACAATATCTGACAGCAAAGCTGCCTTGATTTGAACAAAGGTCATTCGTAATCGAGAGGTTGTCTTGCCTCGTACAAACATGGATAACAAAATACCCCAGCTAATGACCTGGCTCAGGCAAGTAGATAAGCCGGCACCGGCAATACCCATTTTAAACACAAACATCAGCACATAATCACCGGCGATGTTAAGAATACTGCCCGTCAGCATCCCCACCATACCAAGAGCTGCCTTGCCCTCGTAGCGAAGGAGATTGTTCATGGTAAAACTAGTAGTCATAAACGGAGCCGCCACCAGAATATAAATAATATAAGACTTGGCATATGGCGCGATGGTCGGGGTACTGCCAAGCCACACCACCAGCGAATCCAAAGATACAAAACCAAATACCGAAAGCACAACGCCCATAAAGAGAGAGCAGGCGAAGGCCGTGGATGCCGTGGTAGTGGCCCGATCAATCTCGCGATTGCCAAGGAGTCTCGATACGATACTGCCGCCGCCCTGACCAAATAGGAATCCAAAGGCCTGAATAATTGCCATAAACCCAAAAACAACGCCGACGGCACCGCTGGCGGACGTACCAAGGCGACCCACAAAGGCGGTATCTACGACGTTATAAATATTGGTAATCAGCATTGTAATAATGGTTGGAATGGATAACTGGATAATCAAACGCCAAATCGGTGTCTCGGTCATCTTCTGAAATTGTTGTTCTGCTTGGCGTTCTATGTTCGTCATAAGTCTCCTCTATCTCGATGTTTCATATTGCGATAGAGACGATAAACCTCCTCTTCTACGAAGTGAAGATATGCCTCCTGTTCAAAGCGCATTCTGCGCATAAAGTGGATGTACGGCGCAAGGCCATTCTCATCCGGCAGTAAAAACTCCTCCCCCTGCATTAATACAAACAGGTCCGCTGTAGCAATGGCAAAAAAGTCATCCATGGTTGCCACGCCATCCAACACCCGATTCATTAAATCGGAGGGATACATAGCGCGCAAACGCTCATAGACACCCGCCCCATTGCCGGACTCCACCAGTTCATATAAATCCTGCTGAATCGTGACACGAATATAGTCCTTCGCGTACTCTGCCGCCTCGGTATACTTTTCCTGTTCACATAGATCAAATGCCGTCTGATCTAATTCCTTCTCCCAATCCATACAAACTCCCCAGTCTTGTTATGGTATTTTTACATTCATTGTAGCCCATGGGGACAATAAGGGAAAGAGTCAGATGTGATATAATTGTATGTAGAAAGTGGAGGTTTTGTTATGGAAGATTTTTCATTCAATGTTTCCCCGGAACCAAAAACCGAAGAATTATCTCTGTCTGTATCCAGCATCTGTGAACGCGACGGCGAGAAGATTGCCTATGTCAGCTTCACCGACGGCAAGCGCAGCGCCGAGGGCGAAATCCCTGCCTGTGTCATCACCAAGCACTCTGGATTCACAGATGAAGAAGTGTTGGATTTACAACAATATATGTTATCCAATTTAGTAGAACTAAAAAAGATGGCATCTAAGATCAATGTCCTAGATGCCTTCATGGGTCGCGCCCCGCGCGATTAACGCAGGGCGCGAAATTTGATTCTCAATTCATATCTTTTCTATAAATACTTAATTTCAGGAATAACATCGTAGTCGTCCGTCAACGTCAGCACTGCATATGATATCTTTTCTTCCTTTGTTCGAGGTTCTCCAATACTTCCCGGATTAATAAG
>JAILCW010000141.1 GCA_024690265.1 Lachnospiraceae bacterium
TTTCATCTTCTTTGCCTGCATTCTTCTGATAACTATAGCTATCATCATAGGTGCAGCCACAGGAGGAACGTTGTACGAACTCTACCGGAATTTTCCGAGCTTCACTTTTCTCCCCATGAATCATCTCCAAGGCCGTATTAATGGCAGCAGACACCATATAATCCGCCAACTGTCGTACCGTAGTCAACGGCGGCTCACAGTACTTCGAACGCGGGGTATCATCAAAACCGGTTACCGAAATATCCTGGCCGATTCTCAGATGTCGCTTCTCGCACACACGGTACACTGCCAAGGCCATCTCATCATTGGCACAAACAATGGCATCAGCCTCAGGATTAGCATCCAATAACTGCTCCACCTGCTCATCTACATACTCCGAATAATCACCCTTGGCAATCATTGAATCCGTTACTTCCATGCCATTCTTGGCCATGGCATCCTTGAAGGCCTGCAACCGAATAAGACTCTCGGCATTATTATCCGGACCACTAATATAGACAATATGCTTGCGTTCATGCTCTCGAACCATGTGCACAACGCATTCAAACATTCCGCGATAATTATCCGGGCAGATGTAAACGCCATCCTCAGGGTCGCATTCTGTTTGTAATACAACGCAAGGTGTACCATGATATTTTTTCAAAAATGCTTTCTTGTCCGCAATGGTCTGTGCCGTAGTAATACAACCGTAAACGACAATCACTGCATCCAAATCTGCAAAGCGGGCATAGTCATACAGCGACATGTACTGGTAATCAAAATTATCCAGTTCCTCATCCCGCTCCAGGCGCATGCCGTAACTCTCCGTTCCAAGGAAAAAGTACAACTGCACCCCTTTGTTTTCACCCCAAACACAAAAATTTTCTATTAAACGCTGCGGAAAAGCAGAATGGGCATTTCCCATTAGAATACCGATTTTCACCGATTTCTTTTCCATTGCACAGCCCCCTTTGTGTAATTTCCCTAGATTTCCTCAAGTTCCTCCATCCACAGTGTTACTGCGGCATCACTTGGCATACGCCAGTCTCCTCTTGGAGAGAGTGCCACCGTTCCAACCTTTGGGCCATCCGGCAGGCAGGAACGCTTGAACTGCTGTGAAAAGAATCGCCAGAAGAATTTCTTCTCCCATTTCAAGATTGTTTCCCCGTCGTATTCATCTGCAAAAGCCAGGCAGGCAATACGATATATTTTCTTCGGTGATGCACCGTAACGCATGAAATAATACAAAAAGAAATCATGCAATTCGTATGGTCCCACCAATTCCTCGGTCTTCTGTGAAATTGTACCATTCTCCGGCGGTAACAATTCCGGCGAAACCGGGGTATCTAACACATCTAACAGGACTGCTTGCAAACTTGCATTGTCCTTGCACAAAACATCCGCATAGTAACGTACCAAGTGGCGTACCAAGGTCTTAGGAATGGACGCATTGACACCATACATGGACATGTGGTCTCCATTGTAGGTAGCCCAGCCCAACGCCAATTCCGATAGGTCGCCGGTTCCGATAACCATTCCGCCTTCTTTGTTGGCAATATCCATGAGAATCTGGGTACGCTCACGAGCCTGAGAGTTCTCATAGGTTACATCGTGGGTCTTAGGATTCTGCCCGATATCCTTGAAATGCTGATTGACTGCAGCCTTGATATCCACTTCTCGGAAGGTCGCTCCCAATTCACGAATCATACGTACCGCATTGTCATAGGTACGATCTGTGGTACCAAAGCCCGGCATGGTAACCGCAATGATGCCCTTTAAGTCCAACTCTGCCAGCTTAAAGGCGCGAACCGTTACTAACAGTGCCAAGGTAGAATCCAACCCTCCGGAAATACCAAGCACGGCTGTCTTGCAGTTGGTATGAACCAATCGCTTGCGAAGCCCGTAGGACTGAATATTCAGAATCTCTTCACATCGCTCCTTCAGGTCTGTCTTGGAAGAAGGAACGAAAGGCGTCTTGTGGAACTTACGTGTAAGCGCAGTCTCCTCCATCTCCGCATAAAAACCATGACGTTCGTAATTCTTGTTGGCAATATCAAAGGTAGACATGCCACGACGACGAGCGTTCAGATACTCCACATCAATCTCACCATAGGTCATTCCCTGATGGAACAACTTGCTCTCACGAATGAGACGACCGGCCTCGGCAATCATACTGTGTCCGGAATAAACTACGTCCTGCGTAGACTCATCCACACCGGCACTTGCATAGATATATCCACAATACAATCTTGCAGACTGCTGAGTCACTAAGGTACGGCGATAAGAACTCTTGCCGGTTAACTCATTGGAGGCAGACAGATTAACAATCACCGTTGCTCCATGCATAGCATGAGAAACACTTGGCGGGTTCGGTGTCCACAAGTCCTCGCAAAGCTCTGCTGCCACCACCAATTCCGGCATGGTCTCGCAACAGAATAACTGGTTCATTCCCATTGGAATCGGATCCATTCCCGGCTGCAATTCTACCAAATCAATGTCACTAAAACCTTCGGTAAACTGACGTCCTTCATAGAATTCGCCATAGGTTGGTAAGAAACGCTTGGGAACCAATCCAAGAATCTCACCATTGGACAAAGCTGCTGCTACGTTGTACAGCTTGCCCTTATGAGACAGTGGAAGTCCTACAAAATATAAGCCATCCTTGCCCTCGGTCTCTCCAGCCAATCGTACCAATTCCTGCGCAGCACGCTCTAACAGCACCTTCTGATAAAAAAGATCTCCGCAGGTATAACCGGTGATACACAACTCCGGAAATACGGTAATCTTTGCGCCGGCAGCATAGGCTTCTTCTATATAGTTTGCAATTACGTCGCCGTTGTATGCCACATCAGCTACCCGCAGTTCCGGGGTAACGGTAGCAACCTTGATAAATCCGTCTCTCATTTTTAGTCCCTCTGCCAATTACTTGTTGTTTTTATTCTTCTGCTTCTCCTGCAATTCCTGGATACGCGCCTGGCGCTCCTTATGACGTTCCTCACGATTACGAACGCGAATCTCTTTTAATTCTTTCATCTCCGGAATTGTGAAGTTATATGCCTTATTGCAGAACTGGCAACGAACTTCTACCGGCTTGTCATCCTTAATAATCTCATCCAAGTCTTCATCAGACAAAGAAATCAAGCTACGCTCTACACGCTCTCTTGAGCAATCACATTTGAAGTGCGCATCCATGCGCGCTGTAACTTCAAGGTCCATGCCTTCTAATACTTTCTCGAGAATCTGCTCCGGTGTAAATCCATCTGCTAACATGCTGGTAACGGATGGAAGATTAGAGATGTTGGTCTCTAACTGATCTATGGTCTCATCGGTGGTCTCCGGCATCAACTGGATAATAAATCCACCGGCTTCCATAACAGACTCATCTGGATTCACCAGTACGCCGAGGCCTACTGAGGATGGAGTCTGCTCGCTGACAGCAAAGTAATAGGTCAGATCTTCTGCAATCTCACCGGTCTGCAAATCTACAGAGCCCACATAAGGCTCCTTCATGCCCATGTCCTTGATCACCTGGATAATTCCATTTCCAATAGCACCACCAACGTCTAACTTACCATTCTTCAGAGGCAAATCAACCTTGGGCTGTACGGCAAATCCCTTGGCATGGCCGGTAGAATCTGCAGTAACAGTAACGCCCTTCATTGGGCCATCACCCTGAATTCGAAGCGTTAATAAATCCTTCTCGCCCTTCATCATAGCGCCCATCATAAGGGCCGCAGAAAGGGTTCGACCTAACGCTGCAGTAACTTCTGCAGATGTATCATGTGCCTTGCGGGCCTCTTCTACTAAGTTCTTGGATGTGATAGCAAATGCACGCACCTGTTCATTCGCTGCAGTTGCTCTAACAATATAATCTCCCATATGGTTCCTCTTTCTATTTTGTAATCTCACGTGCAATATAGTAAACACGTTCACTGTCTTCTTTGGGTTCGGATAAGGTCTCGGCATCTAGCACACCAAGGACTTCTAATCCGCTCTCTTGTAATAGACGCTCCACCGTCTCTTGGGAATATGCCTTCTGCACATGTTCCTCTTCGTATCTGCAGTAGGTGTCTCCCTCCTTGATATACAAGGTCAAATCATAGTAATTCAGCCCTTCTTCGGCGTCAAACTCATTCTCCCAGATAAAGCTTCCTTCATCGCGATTCTCGGCAAATACGCCATCCCCAAGAAGCTCGCGATACTTGAATGGGGTATTCATATCAAACAGGAAGATTCCACCCGGATCCAAATAGTTATTGGCCAACTTGAATACCTGAAGCAAATCCTCTTCCTCAGTGATGTAGTTCATGCTGTCGCAAATAGATACCACAGCCTTTACCGTGCCATACAATTCGAATTCTCGCATATCCTGACACAGATACAGAATACTCTCATCAGACTCCTTGGCACGAGCCATATCCAGCATCTCGATGGAATTATCAATACCTATCATATCAAATCCCATATCCCGAAAACGTCTTGTCATCTGCCCCGTTCCGCAGCCCAACTCAGCAATCAGACCATCTGTAATCCCCTGCTTCTTTAGCAGATGATAAACGTTCTGCGCCCAGTCATCGTATGGTACGTTATCCATAAATAGGTCATAGACCTCTGCAAAACTCTTGTAACTCTCCATAAACACTACTTTCTATACATACTTCTTCAAAATAAATAGTACCACATTTGAGAACGAATCGGTAGTTTCTCCCGCTGACACCTTCTAAAAACCACTGCAAGCAATGTAATACATTTATGTCCGTGGGACATTATAATCGCAATTTGACAAAATCCTTTTCTTCCGACATTATGATAAAAAAAACTAAAGGGGGTTCTTATGAGAAAAATCCTGATTGTTATTGATATGCAAAAGGACTTTGTAGATGGCGCACTGGGAACAAAGGAAGCAGAAGCAATTGTTCCTGCTGTTGTAAAGAAGATAGAAAGTTATCCGCCAGAGGATGTGTTCTTCACCAAAGATACGCATCAGACGGATTACATGCAGACTCAGGAAGGCAAGAATCTTCCGGTGGAACATTGCATCGAAGGTACACCGGGATGGGAGTTGGACACGGCAGTTGCTAAGGTGCAGCGTGGCTCTCGCGTCATTAATAAACCGACATTCGGTTCCACGGACTTGGTTGATGTTATTGAGGAAATTGCTAGCCACGTGGAGGTTGAACTGGAACTGATTGGTCTCTGCACCGATATCTGTGTAGTATCCAATGCACTTCTACTAAAGGCTGCTATGCCGGAGATTGCAATTTCTGTTGATGCTAACTGCTGCGCTGGTGTAACACCAGAGAAGCACCAAGCCGCACTAGAGACCATGCGCTCTTGCCAAATTTACGTAAACTAAAATGACCCTCTGGGGGACGGGGTTAGTGGTTCATTGTTCTTACCAAAATACAATGACTCGCTAACCCCGTCCCCACGGGGGTCAAAAATTATACTCGTTTACTGAGAAATGCCAATATCTTACGAAGGATTGCCGTATCCCCCTGAATCTCTTCCACCTTCTGGCGATTGTCCTCGGAGAATCCCACAAGGATGTCATGGTTCGCCTCCGACAAGTAGTCGATAATACCGTCAATATCCGACTTAATATTCTTCGGGCAACGGATGTAACGACGATGCTTCGCCGTAATATGCAAGGTATAAGAAATAGAAAAGTGATGCCACAAAAGCTTGTGCAAGGTGGAATACTTGTAAATCCAAATAATCTCGCTAATCGGAACAATAGCCACACCAAAGCTACTTACCTCGATGAAGTAATGCTCCGTAATAAACATATCCTCTGTCGCTAACTGCGGCAAGGTTGCCAGCTCTTCCTCTGCCTCTGCAAGCATCGCGCCAGGGCGCTTGCCATAACCACGGAGGCGTTGCACCGGAGGTGACAATACCGGAAAAGCAATAAACAAAAGATATAAAACAATACCTAGAGAACTAAAAAGCACCGATAAGATAATGAACCAGCGCAGTAAGTTGGTGATCAAATCATTACAGTCCGGTTCACTGAGCATGTAGGAAGAAAAATTTGCCACAATACCCGCCTTAGACCAAGACAAATCCTCAGCTAAATGCTCCAGGAGACGATCCTCCGTAGCAGCATTCTTCAAAATCTCTGCATCAATGGTAATCTCATCGATGGTGGAGATACCCTGCTGGCAGCTCTCCGGATCTAATAATACAATGAGGCAGTCATCATCACGAAGGGTGTAATAGTAGTACCCATCCGTCTTACCCAACCAATCCTTGCGGTAGCCGGTAAAATATAGGTTCTCCAGCGTAACCTCGACATACTTTTGGTTATGATTATAAAGGAATTCTAAATCGTAGCGATTCTCTGTCTGCACTTGATTCCCAGGAATAAGAGAAGGAAAAATCAATGATCTAACCGGATAGAAAAAGCAAAGGGCGCACAAAATAACCAGCACAGTTATTGGAAACCATAACTTGCGCTGATAGAAAGATCGAATATTCTTCGTGATGTAATGTTCAAACTGCTCGATCATACCGCTCCTCCTTGTAGACTCTATCCCTAGTATAATAATTCCCCTCTTCTCATACAATGGTATTTGTCATCGAATAGAAAAAGCGCTACGTAAAGCGCCGCCGGGCAGGTAGTGGGTGACATACTCTTGTGCGGACGATTCGCAACGCAGGAACGTAGAATCCGTGCCGCAGTTGCAAGAATCGAAGCCTCTGCTGAGATTCTTATGCAAATGCGAGCACTAGTCGAAGTTCCGGAGTGCGTGTCCGTGCAAGACGTATGCACCAATGCATGACCGGCGGCCACCTAATTACATCTCTTTTTCATTCTCGATGACCTGGTCCATAAAGTCCCAGATTTCTTCACGTCCCTGCTTAGTCTCCGCAGAAAACGGCACAATAATGGTCTCCTTATCCGCCCCAAGGCCTTCGCGAATCAGTTTGATCTGTTTCTGAATCTGGGAGCGCTTAATCTTGTCCAGCTTGGTTGCGATGATGATTGGCTGATATCCAACATAATTAATCCAGTCGTACATCTGCTTATCATTGGCACCCGGTGCATGACGTATATCCACGAGAAGAAATACCACACGGAGCTTCTCGGAGGTATTAAGATAGTTCTCAATCATCTGTCCCCACTTCTCCACTTCCTGCTTGGAAGCCTTGGCATAGCCATAACCCGGCAGGTCCACTAGATAGATTTCATCATTGATGTTGTAGTAGTTAATGGTCTGGGTCTTGCCCGGTTGAGCAGAAGTACGAGCCAGAGACTTGCGATTCATGACTGCATTAATCAAGCTGGATTTGCCAACATTGGACTTGCCGGCAAAGGCAACCTCCGGCAGAGTATTCTCCGGCAGGGTACTGGTAATACCACAAACCGTCTCCAAATTCACATTCTTAATAACCATACGTTACTCCTATCGAAAAAATAGGACGCCACAATCGGCGTCCTATAAAAGTCTTATGCACTCTCCTTGGAATCTACGTGCTGAATCTTAGGAACTTCCTCACTCTTGTGCTCAATCAGAAGCAAGTTCTTGTCTACCATTTCCTTGGTAACATTCAGCTTGTTAATGATGTGGCTGGATGGAATCTCATACATAGAATCCATCATGACGTTCTCCATAATTGCACGAAGTCCACGAGCACCAGTCTTACGCTCCAAAGACTTACGAGCAATTTCAACCAAAGCTTCCTTATCAAAGGTAAGCTTAACATCGTCCATATCGAACAAAGCAGTGTACTGCTTCACTAAGCTGTTCTTCGGCTCGGTAAGGATGCGAATCAAAGCCTCCTCGTCCAACTCTTCCAAAGCAACATTGATCGGCACACGACCGATAAACTCCGGAATCAAACCGAACTTGATGAAGTCCTGAGGAAGAGCATGCTTCAAAAGCTCACTAATGGACTTCTCCTTGTTCTGCTGGTCCTCAATGGAAACATCAAAACCGATGCGCTTGGTATCCATACGAGATTCAATAATCTTGTCCAAGCCCTCAAACGCACCACCACAGATAAATAAGATATTGGTGGTATCAATCTGAAGCAATTCCTGCTGAGGATGCTTGCGTCCACCCTGTGGAGGAACGGAAGCAACAGTTCCCTCTAAGATCTTCAATAATGCCTGTTGAACGCCCTCACCGGAAACATCACGGGTAATGGATACGTTCTCAGACTTCTTAGTAATCTTATCAATCTCATCGATGTAAATGATACCCAATTCTGCACGAGAGATATCATAATCTGCTGCCTGAATCAGCTTCAGCAAAATGTTCTCAACATCTTCACCAACGTATCCGGCCTCTGTTAAGGTTGTTGCATCTGCAATTGCAAATGGAACGCCAAGGATACGAGCCAATGTCTGTGCTAATAAAGTCTTACCGGAACCGGTAGGTCCCAACATAAGAACATTACTCTTCTGAAGTTCAACGTCCAGTTGCTTACCGGACTTGATACGCTTGTAATGATTGTAAACTGCAACGGAAAGAACCTTCTTCGCTTCATCCTGGCCAATTACATAGTCATCCAGGAACTTCTTCATCTCCTGTGGCTTTAACAGGTTAATGTCGGAAGTATCCGGTTCCTGATCAATCTCCGGATGGAAATCATCTTCAAATTCTTCATCGATGATCTCAGCGCAGATGTCCACACACTCGTCGCAGATATAAGCTCCGTTAGGTCCTGCAATCAGCTTGCGAACTTGAGATTGAAGCTTACCACAAAAAGAACAACGAATCTTGTCGTCTGTTTTTCCTGCCATAAAAAATCTCCTAAAAAATCATTCATCAGTACCCATATATCAATATATCGGCCAGATGTACCTATATATTAGTCTGCACGATTGGTGATGATTCTGTCAATCAACCCGTACTCCAATGCTTCCTCTGCGCTCAAGTAATGATCACGCTCGGTATCCAAAGCAACCTGCTCTACAGACTTGCCGGTGTTTGCAGCGATAATCTCATTCAAACGCTTCTTGGTCTTTAAGATATTCTCTGCTGCGATTTCAATCTCAGTAGCCTGACCCTTAGCTCCGCCGGATGGCTGATGAATCATAATCTCTGCATTAGGAAGCGCAAGACGCTTGCCCTTAGCACCACCTGCAAGAAGGAATGCGCCCATAGAAGCAGCGAGACCTACACAGATAGTAGAAACATCACACTTGATGTACTGCATAGTATCGTAAATAGCGAATCCTGCAGTTACCATTCCACCTGGGGAATTAATGTACAAATGAATATCCTTATTAGGGTCTTCAGACTCTAAGAACAACAACTGAGCAACGATTAATCCAGCGGTTGTCTCATTAACCTCTTCACCTAAATAAATAATACGATCCTTAAGCAAACGGGAGAAAATATCGTAAGAACGCTCTCCTCTACTGTTTTGTTCAATGACATAAGGCATAGATGCCATAGTTCAGCCCTCCTTTTTAGATAATAAACAGTAAGCGCCTCAATAATAAGGCGCCTACGTTGAACATTCATGTTAGGTTATAAAAATTACTCTGCAGCTTCTTCTTTCTCAGCCTTCTTCTTAGCCTTAGCGCGCTCCTTGCAGTTATCCATAACGAACTCAAGAGCCTTCTGCATAGCGATTTCCTTCTTCATCTCCTTACGCTCGGAAGCAGGGATGTTCTTCTGAAGGTTCTCTGCTGGCATACCATACTGCTCAGCAATTTCAGCGATACGAGCATCTACGTCTTCATCGGAAACTTCGATGTTCTCATCCTTAGCAATCTGCTCAAGAACGAGAGAAGACTGAATACGCTCTAATGCATCTGGACGAACCTGCTCACGGAACTTGTCCATAGTCATTCCAGTGAACTGTAAGTACTGTTCAAAGGAAAGTCCGCTCTGACGCATGTTGTTTGCATACTCGTTAATCATGCTATTAATCTGAGTATCAATCATAGCATCCGGAATATTCATCTTAGACTTGTCAACGATCTTAGCAATAGCTTCTTCTTCCTTGGTACGACGAGCCTGCGCTTCCTTACGGTCAGCAATGTTCTGCTTAACATCAGCCTTGTAATCAGCAACATTGTCGAACTCAGAAATATCCTGAACGTACTCATCATCCAACTCAGGTAATTCCTTAGCGGTTACCTCATGGATCTTAACCTTGAAGAGTGCTGGCTTACCTGCCAAATCCTCTGCCTGATAATCCTTAGGGAAAGTAACGTTAACATCAACTTCGTCTCCGGCCTTCTTGCCAACCAACTGATCCTCAAAAGTATCAATGAAGGAGTGGGAGCCAAGTTCAAGGCTGTAGTTCTCGGATGTACCACCCTCGAATGCAACGCCATCGATAGAACCAGCGAAGTCAATCTTAACGGTATCACCGTTCTGTGCTGCACGATCAACAGTTACGATACGTGCGTTAGAGGAAAGACGATTATTGATCTCGTTCTCTACCTCTTCGTCAGATACGGAGCAATCAATCTTGGTAACAGTAATTCCGTTGTACTTGCCAAGGGTAACTTCTGGCTTTAATGCTACAGTAGCAGTAAAGATGAAATCCTTACCCTTCTCAATCTGAACAACTTCGATATCCGGCTGAGAAACGATATCTAATTCAGACTCATCATAAGCATTTGGGTACTCCTGACGAACTAAGATATCAGCGGCATCCTCATAGAATACCTCTGCGCCGTACATCTTCTCAATCATATTTCTAGGCACCTTACCCTTACGGAAACCTGGGATGCTGATGCGATTCTTCTGACGATTGTAAGCAGTATTTAATGCCTTCTCAACCTGATCAGCACCTACCGTAACGGTGAGTTTTGCCATATTATTCTCTAAATTCTCAACCTGTACACTCATTTTAATAAAATTCCTCCTTCAAACATATATCATGGGGAAAAGGGCATACTTTCCCACGTACAGTCATTTCCATATTCTATCACAGAAAAATGATGATTTCAACAATTGGAAACAACGCCGAATTCTCGGTATGTTTGAAAGTACAATGCCACATTTTTAATCTTTTAGGGAGAATTTTGCACACAATTCCTGAGCAAAATGAATCGGATAAAGCTGTACCATAATAGAGTCAATCAGATCACCGATTTCCATGCGGAATGTAATCTTAACAAAGTCCTTCTCGTCAGAATCAAACATTTTTTCAAAGGTCTTGATACTATCTACATCAATGCGGCTCACTTCCGGTGTGCTGATATCTACCATTACAGAAAGCATGGAAGACATGGATGTAGAAGAAGCACCCATCATCTGGTTCATCGCTTCTGACGCAGCAGACAGATGAAGTTCCGTGACTTCACCCTCTTTGTTGCCGGCACCACCCATCATCAAATCTGTCATACACAGAATATCCGGCTCCTTTAAAATAAAAATATTGTTGCCGGTAATGCCCTTGATGTAGTGAATCTGTACAAAAACACAAGTCTTCTCGTAGTCATCCAATGCAGCACTACGATTAATGATGTCTACCTTAGGCGTGGTAATATCCACACGCTGATTCAGCATCATGCTAAGATTGGTTGCTGCGGAACCCATGCTGATGTTCGCAATTTCACCTAAAATATCAATCTGTTCCTTGGTTAACTCTGCCATGCAAAAACCCTCCTGAATGATTATTGTCTTAGCTTCCCCCCCGGAAGAAAATATCATTCTTATCTATGCGCGATATACGATAGATTTTGCCAGCTCGTCAGCCGTGGGCTGATCCAGCAGATTCGCAATTAGAGCCAGGCCAAAATCAATGGCTGTTCCCATGCCGCGACTAGTAATGATATTGCCATCTCTCACCACATTATCCGTTGCCAAAACAGCTCCGGTAAGCCCATCCTCGCATCCCGGATAGCAGGTTGCCCGCTTTCCCTCGAGGATACCACAATGTCCCAATACGGTAGGTGCCGCACAAATAGCCGCAACTAATTTGCCAGCATTATAAAACTGCTTCACCTGTGTTGTCACCGCCTCATTATTCTTAAGATTCAGTGTTCCTGGCATTCCACCGGGAAGAATCAATGCCTCATACTTGGACCAATCTGCATCCCGCATAGGAACATCAGCCTCAACAATAATACCATGAGCTCCCGTCACCGTCGGTGCAGAATCCACACTAATCATATCAATGGAAATCTTGGCCCGGCGCAACAAATCCACTACCGTTAAGGCCTCAATCTCCTCACAACCTGTTGCCATTAGAATTGCCACTTTAACCATAGTTATCTCTCTTTCCCCAGTTTCAAAAAACTGATATGATGAGTTCAACATCCAAACATTCGGAGGTGCTTCTATGGAAGGAATGGAAATTGAACGCAAATTCTTAATCAACAAACTCCCGGAGAACCTGTCTTCTTATCCACATAAGCTTCTGGAGCAGGGATACTTGTCCACATCGCCGGTGGTGCGCGTACGTCACGAAGGTGACGATTATGTGCTCACCTACAAGTCTAGTGGATTATTAGCCAGAGAAGAATACAACCTGCCACTGACTCAGGAGTCCTACGCCCATCTCCTTGCAAAAGCAGACGGACATATTATTACCAAAACAAGATACTATATTCCGTATGGTGAATTCACCATCGAACTAGATGTTTTCCAAGGGGACTTGGCTCCACTGCAAATAGCCGAAGTGGAATTCAAAAGCGAAGGAATCGCTAATGCCTTTCGTCCACCGGAATGGTTTGGTGAAGAAGTCACCTATACCAGAACCTATCACAACAGCAATCTCAGTCAATTCGGTTTACCCACGTAAGCGAGTAGATTCATAACGCGCACGGGTTCGCACGCAAGTCCGTAGCTGATCCGTGCGTGTATCTAAATCACCATCCGGAATCACCACATCCAATGCAGCAGCCAGATTATCAATCACGTGATCACTCAATTCATGACCGACCGCCATCTCATTTAACAATTCGTATTTCTTGTCAAAATCATCTGTATCCAAAAACGCAATCATATGCTGATATACGCTCTCTTCTGCAGAAACAGCAGCCGAAGTAAATACAGTAGGAGTCGGTGTCACAGATGCTGCCGTGCCTACAGTATTCGTAGTAGGTGTTGCCGGCGCCGGGCGTTCTGCATGCGCTCGAAGTGTTGCCGGATTCACCAGCGTAAAACGATACTTGGCTGTCACCTCCGGATACTTCTCATAATCCACTTCACTGATAAACATATCATAAGGACGTACATAGGTACCAAAGTCATCATACAATGCCTGATACACCACCATCTTCTCCCTACTCTCAGAGTGCGTCGCTATGGCAATAATCTGATACAGCTTTCCCTTAAAATGTCGATAGATTTCTCCGTTCTTCGGATCTGATTGTGGCATAAAATTCTGTCCTTCTTTCTCTATTCAAAACTATTGGTAGAGATGCGAGTTAAAAACGCATTCCCTTCCGCTATGAAATCTCTCTGACCGGACTTCTTGGTCGGATAACCGCATACCATAAGGTCTGCAACCTCAGCCATCAAATCGGTGTCTTCAAAAGCAAAGCGCTGTGGGCGAGACTCCATAGCCTGCTTCATCTTCGCTTCCAATTCCTGTTGTTCCTTCTCGTGAAGGGTCTGATGAATGCGGCTCTTGTCTGCCGTTGCCTGCTGCTGTGCGCGGCGCTTCTCAATCTTAGTCGGCTGCGGTGCATCACTATCATTCATGCCGGCAAGAGAGCGATTTACCTTGGCCTTGGCTTCCGCAATGGAAGCTGCTGTACGCTGAACCTGCTGAGGCGGTGTTCGACGTGGTCTGTTAGCGGGCTGCGCCGAAGCATTGGCTTTCTTGTCTCCATCCGCGTGCTTCTTAGCCTGCACACGAATCAATGCAAGTGCAACAAATATTACTATCCAAATAATTGATTCCACGACTCTTCCCCCTATTCGTTGGTTGCAATTACCTTCGCAGCAATTTCTTCATCTGCGAAATCAAATATAAGGATACCATAACAGGTGTCAGATGATAACTCATATTCCTTGAACTCATCGTTTAAAACCCTTGCATAATGCTTTGGATGTGAAAACGTTCCGCTTCCGGAAGTACTCATGAAGTTCAAAGAGAATGTATCCTCACTAGCCTGACAATTCTCCATATCATCCCGGAAAGCATCCCACTTACACTCAATATTGTACTTATAGCGGTCCTGCACCCACAGGCGCTCACGATTGTTAATCATGGAGACGTTATAAGGAACATCTACCACCGTCTTATCGCCCTGATCTGTCCAGTTAAAATTCAGTCCATAGGAGGTACTGAAAAAACGGTTGGCCAACACAGCCTGTCCGCGAACCTCTCCAAGCTCCGGAATGGCATTGTCGGTATACCACATCTCCGGCCGTTCATCCAACAGATTCTGTAATAAGCGAACCACTGTATCTACATCATCTTCGCTGTTCTCCGGCTTGACGCAAAATATAACTGTCTCCGTTGGCTCCTCTTCCAAAAACTGATACAACTCTTCTAACACATCCTCTAAATACAACTTGCCGGAGGTCCATGTCCTGCCCTTGCGGCAATTGCCAAAAGCATGTATCAACTTCAAGCGTTGCTTGCCATCCTTCTCATCGATTGCAACACGTATATCCAAATAGCGATACCCCATCTCCAACTGCTGGTAGATGCCTCGATTCTGGCATCGCAAAAAATACTTCGGTGTAATAAAACGGGAGCAGCTGTCATGTGTCCCCGGAATAGAAATCGCAGATAGTGGTATGTCATCCGCGACCTCTGCCATCCAATGGGGATGCATCAACTTCGTCTGTGCAAACGTCGTTGGCGCCATCGTCCCCACAATCGCAACTGCCAATGCCAACGCTATAAATTTCTTCCAAATCCCCTTCATACGAAACCCTCCCTCTGCATGCCGTTCATGGTTTCTTTCTTTTAAAAATTATAGCATACTGACCTAGTTGAAACAATTGACAAGGCGTAATGGTTTGATTCTATTTTGCTAATTACGCAAAATAACGTTATACTGAAAAAAATGAGTAAAAAGGGGATTCCCATGGGAAGAAAATCAATTAAAGAAAACAAGAATGAATACCAGTTGGCACGAGAAGCCGCTGATTTGACGCGCGCCGAAGCGTCAGAACTCATGGAATTTGTTTCCGAGAGCCGCATTGAAAAGATTGAAAGCGAAAAAGTTGAGCCGCATCCGGATGAAATCATGGCCATGGCCAAGGCCTACAAAAAGCCTGCACTGTGCAATTACTATTGCTCTACCCAGTGTCCACTGGGTCAGACTACCGTTGCTCATGTCGAAGCGAAGGACCTATCCCAGATAACGCTGGAACTTCTAGCTTCCCTCAATCACCTGAATCAGGAAAAGGACCGTATGATTGAGATTTCTGCTGACGGCATGATTACCGATGACGAGCTTGAAGACTTCACTCGTATCAAAACACAGCTTAATCAGATTTCCATGGCTGCAGACTCTCTCCAGTTATGGATTGATAACACCATTGCCGCAGGCGGAATAGATTCAAATAAATTACAGTAATCTGAGGTAGTTCTATGGTACAACGCAAAGATTTATTAGCACTGAATTTTTACAAGAAGCTTCCGTTTCATGGCAGTGACGGTGATAAGCGCTATCGCGTAGAGAAGTTCGTTCAGAAGATTACCGAGATGGTGAAGAACGAAGAAACCGGTGAAGAGGAAGAAAAAGTAATTGAAGAGATTAATTGCCTGAAGGCATTTATCTGGGCCGGGCCCTATGGCTTTGAAGCTACTCCGGATGAGCAAAAAATAACCCACCTCGAAGAATTCTCCGAGGCGGGTATGGATGCAATTGTAAATTGGATAAACGAAACCCCGCTGCCAAATTCTTAAGAATTCTTATTTTTGTTGAAAACGGTCCCCAAAAAATCCCGGAAGGACATGCCTTCCGGGAGCTAACGTTTGATGTAATTATTCTACGGTTACGGACTTTGCAAGGTTACGAGGCTTATCTACATCCAAGCCCTTGGCAACGGATACGTAGTAACCAAGTAACTGAAGAGGCACAACTGCAAGAGATGCTGCAAAGTGCTCGTCCGTCTTCGGTACATATACGGTAAAGTCTGCGGTATCTTCTAAGTTGTAGGAACCGTAAGAAGTCAAGCCCATGAGGTATGCGCCACGACTCTTAACCTCTACCATGTTAGAGATGGTCTTCTCGTACAATGCACTCTGAGAAGCAACACCAATTACCAATGTACCATCTTCAATCAAGCTGATGGTTCCGTGCTTCAATTCACCTGCTGCATAAGCCTCAGAGTGAATGTAGCTGATTTCCTTGAGCTTCAAACTGCCCTCTAAGCAGATTGCGTAGTCGATACCACGACCGATAAAGAAGATATCCTTGGCATTCGCCTGCTTAGCAGCAAACCACTGGATGCGTTCCTTATCCTCAAGGATCTTCTCAATCTTCTCAGGAAGCGTAAGCAGTTCCTTCTCATATTCTTCTGCCTTCTTGTCGTTGATGGTACCGCGAGCCAAGCCAAGCTTCAGAGCTAATACATAAGCAGCAACCAACTGTGCAGAGTATGCCTTGGTAGTAGCTACGGAAATCTCCGGACCAGCCAAGGTATAGAATACATAATCAGCCTCACGTGCAATGGAAGAACCAACAACGTTAACAATAGCTAAGGTCTTCAGGCCCTGCTCCTTGGCAAGACGAAGTGCAGCCAAGGTATCCGCAGTCTCACCGGACTGGCTGATAACGATAACCAAACCATTCGGATCAAGGATTGGATTACGATAACGGAACTCGCTGGCAACCTCCACACGAACAGGAAGTCTGGTCAAATCCTCAATGACATACTGTGCAACCACACCTACATGATATGCAGAACCACATGCTACAAAGTAGATTGTGGAAATATCCTTAATATCCTCATCGGTAAGTCCAACAGAAGTGAAATCCAACTCATACTTACCGTTCTCTTCCTTGATGATGGAACGAAGGGTATCCTCAACAGCCTTTGGCTGCTCATGAATCTCCTTCATCATGAAGTGCTCAAATCCGCCCTTCTCAGCTGCCTCTGCATCCCAGTCGATGGTAACAAGTGGCTTCTCAACCAAATCACCATCAAGGTTGTAGAACTCTGCCTTGCCATCTACAAGGTGAGCCATCTCCAAGTTACCAATATAGTAAACCTGGCGAGTGTACTTCAAGATAGCAGGAACGTCAGATGCGATATAGCAATCGCCATCCTGAACACCGATAATCATCGGGCTATCCTTACGAGCAGCAAAAATCTCATCCGGATAATCCTTGAACATAACTGCAAGAGCATAGGAACCACGAATACGAACCATAGCCTTCGCAATAGCATCGATTGGGCCTACCTGATACTTCTTGTAGTAGTAATCAATTAACTTAACAGCCACTTCCGTATCAGTCTGAGAATAAAAGGTGTAGTCATGACGCTGAAGCTTCTCCTTCAACTCCTGATAGTTCTCAATGATACCATTATGAACAGCGATAACATTCATATCGTCTGTTGCATGTGGATGTGCATTGGTCTCAGATGGCTCACCATGGGTTGCCCATCTGGTATGACCGATACCGCAAGAACCAATAACGCTCTCACCTGCATTGGTCTTCTCGGACAAGATAGCCAAACGGCCCTTAGCCTTAACAACCACTGCATCATCTGTATGATTGCGGACAGCGATTCCGGCGGAATCATATCCACGATATTCTAACTTAGAAAGTCCATCCAAAAGGATAGGTGCTGCTTTTTTCTTACCAACGAATCCTACGATTCCACACATGTATTTATCCTCCTAAAAAAAGCAATTGCAAAAAATAGTCACAATTGGTAACTATTATATTTTCTTTTTTATAAAAATGCAAATCCCCTTGTGGTATAATCCAATTAACAAAATATACACAAGGAAGAGAGGTCTTCTATGTATTATTTCATTGTCAACAAATCCTCCGGCAGCGGCCACGGCGCAACTGTTTGGGAGCAGGTCAAAAAGGTCCTTGATGCAAAGGATGTGCAGTACCAGTTTTTTGTCACCAAGAAGCGTAACCATGCTTCTGCATTGGCATCTGAAATATGTGCCATGGCCGATTCCGATATTCGCATGGTGGTCTTAGGCGGTGATGGAACCATTAATGAAGTATTAAACGGCATCACTGATTTTTCGCGTATCCGCTTCGGTGTCATTCCCGTTGGCAGTGCCAATGACTTTGTTACCGGCGCCAAGCTTGAGAAGAATCCCATGAAAGCATTAGATCGAATTCTTGCCGGCAAAGGCGACAAGCATTTTGACCTTGGTGAAGTAAAGTTTGCGAATGGCAAGCGTCGCATCTTCGGTATCAGTGCCGGTGTGGGTATCGATGCCATCGTATGCAAGAAGGCCTTGACCTCCAAGCTCAAGGATTTCTTGAACAAGATTGGGCTCGGAAGCCTTACCTATGTTCTTCTCACCATTGCATCCTTGTTCCAGATGGAACAGGTACCTATGACTATTCGCATGACAACCAAGAAGGGCTCTCTGGTCAAAGAGATTCCAAGTGCCATTTTTGTTGCCGGCATGAATGTTCCGATTGAGGGCGGTGGAGTACCAATGGCACCACACGCATCCTGTCACGACGGATATCTTACCAGTTGCTGTGCTTATGGTTTCAATAAGTTCAATGGCCTGTTAGCACTCCTAAAGGTAACTTCCGGTAAGCACGAACATGCAGATGGATTCTTGGTAGAAGATTTCTACACCATGGAGATTACTTGCAAGAAGCCAATGGTAGTTCACACTGATGGTGAATATGGTGGAGAACACACCAAGGTTACTTTCCAGGTTATTCCTCATGCACTTCGTATGTTGTAATTCCAACATTATAAGGAGTATAATAGCGCATTTATTATGGCGGCGGCAACATTGCTGCCGCCTTTTTGTCCCATGGCAATGATACATGGAATATTATATTTCAAACAAGTCTGCTGCAAGAGTTCCTTGCTTTCCACCACATTTACAAACCCCACCGGCACTCCTACCACCAGGCGTGGTCGAAAATCCGTCTCCTCCATTAGTTCCACCAGTCGAATCAATGCCGTTGGTGCATTACCGCTGACGAATATTCCGGAAGGAAATAGCTTGGCGGCATGGGTCATGGCTGCATAAGCGCGAGTGGTTCCCTCCTCTTTAGCCTTGGCGGCAATCTCATCATCTGCCATATAACAATGAACCTGCACGCCATGCTTGGCACATGAAACTTTGCTAATACCTGTCAGAGCCATGTTGGTATCTGTTACGATATCACAGCCATCTTGCAATGCAGCCTTGGCCTTACGAATTACATCCGTGGAAAAGAACAGATTATCCGCATAATCAAAATCCGCCGTGGTATGAATAGCGCGATAAACCACCGGCTGTAATTCTTCCGGAATCGTGATACCTCGCTCCTGAAGGCCAACAGCGATTCGTCGCATACTTTCTGTTTCAATTTCTTTGGGTGTCAAAAAAGTATTCATCTCTTAATTCCTATAATTTCATAGATGCGCTCCATATCCAGGTTGGCTCGCACCAAATCCGCCAACTGATCATACTGGCGTTGCTTGTACTCTTGGGTTGCTTCCACATATTCTAATGGAAGATGCATGCCACGTCGCGCGCCCATCCCTTCCGCTAACCGATTCACCACAGCTCCGGTATCAAACAAGCCATGAATATAGGTACCGTAAACATTGTCACAACCATATTCCGTTACCGATGTTCCGGTTTCATCGCAGGTTTTGCCCATGTGGATCTCATACCCCTCCACATAACAACCGGCAAATAATCCCTTTTGCAGCGTGTCTTTCACTTGCGTACGTGTTTTCTTGGATTCAAATACCGTATCCAGTGGAAGCAGTCCTAAGCCCTCGCCACAGTCTGCCTGGCCTTCCACACCATCCGGGTCCGCAATCGTCCTTCCAAGCATCTGAAAGCCTCCGCAAACACCTAGTACGAGTCCCTGGTTATTGGCATACTGCTGGATTGCACTTGCCAATCCGCTCTGTCTTAGCCACTGTAAATCCGCCAAGGTACTCTTGGTTCCCGGCAAAATCACTGCATCCGGTTTCCCCAGTTCCGCCGGCTTCTCTACAAAACGCACTCCGACTACGGAATGACGTTCTAACGGAGTAAAATCTGTAAAATTCGAAATATGCGGCAACTTGATAATCGCCACATCCAATAATTTGTGATGTCGCTTTTGCAACAAGAATCCGGACATAGAATCCTCATCATCAATATCCACCGATAGATACGGAACCGTTCCGACAACCGGGATTCCCATTTTATCCTCAATCATATCAATGCCGGGATCCAAGATTGTCTTGTCACCGCGGAACTTATTGATGATTAAGCCCTTTACACGCTGTTGCTCCTCCGGCTCTAGCAGAGCCACCGTTCCATAAAGCTGAGCAAACACTCCGCCGGGATCAATATCTCCCACCAAAAGCACCGGAGCATCTACCATCTTGGCAAATCCCATATTCACAATGTCATCTGCCTTGAGATTAATCTCCGCCGGAGAACCTGCCCCTTCGATTACCATAATGTCGCACTCTGCCGCCAAGCTATCATAGGCAGCGCGAATATTCGGGATAAAGTCCTTCTTCTTCGCAAAATAATCTCTGGCTGCATATTGTCCTACAACCTTACCGTCTACGATGACCTGACTTCCTACATCCGAGGTTGGCTTCAATAGAATGGGATTCATCCGCACATCCGGCTCACGTCCACAAGCCTCTGCCTGGGCCACCTGGGCCCGTCCCATTTCGCCACCGTCCCAGGTAACGTAAGAATTAAGCGCCATATTCTGACTCTTAAAAGGAGCCACGCGATAGCCATCTTGGTGAAAAATGCGACATAATGCCGTCACCAAAAGACTCTTTCCGGAATTGGACATCGTTCCCTGAACCATTATGGAACGTGCCATTACATTACCTCCTTGATTGCTGCCAATAACTTGCTATTATCTTCTGCTTTACGAACTGCCACACGATACCAGCCAGTTCCAAGTCCACGGTAATCGATGCAAGTACGAATCAATATTCCTCGCTCTTCCAATTTCTTTTTGAAATCCTTTTTTCTGGTGTAGAAAAGCACGTAATTTGCTTCTCCCGGGATTACTCTTAATCCCAGTTCTCGCAATCCATCCTCTAATTTTGCACGGTCTTCCGCCACCAGTTCTCCCAGATTGCCAATGAACTCATCCTCATGTAGCGCGGCAATTCCAGCTGCTTGTGCCAAGGAAGAAACACTCCATGGTGCTCCCACCCTTTTAACAATATCAATCAACATCTCATCGCGGGTCACAAGATATCCCAAACGTACACCGGCCATTCCGTAGGCCTTGGTAAAGGACTTCAGAATCACTAAATTATTGTCGATGATGCAAGGAAGCATGGTATGCTCCGCCGGTTCCCGAACGAATTCCATAAAGCACTCATCCACCACCAGACGTGCCCCCACATCACTGCACCGATGCATTATATCGTGCAATAAATGCATGTCACAAAAGGCTCCGGTAGGATTATTGGGCTGAGTAATAAATACCATCTCCACCCCATCTGTAATAGCATCCAGAATATCCTCCTGAATGCGGAACTGGTTCTTCGCCTTGGTCTCGTAATAAATAATCTCGCAATCCACCTGCTGCAATGCCGCTTCATACTCTAGGAAGCTAGGGACCGGAAGCAAGGCCTTGATCGGCTTAATGGCGTACACCAAACGATAAATCAAGTCCGCCGCCCCATTGCCACAATATATCTGCTCCGGGAAAACCTGGTCTCCCACTACACCGCTGACATAGCTGGCAATCGCCTCTCGTAACAAATAGCACTCCGGATCCGGATATCCTACTGCTTTGCCTGCAGCATCCATCAAGGCATTTTTGACGCCACCCGGCATACCCAGGCAGCTAATATTCGAAGAAAAATCTAATGGATAATAACCATATTTACGTTTGAATTTTTCGATGTTACCACCATGTTTTGCCATAACAGCCTCCATTCATTCTTAATATGTCCATAGTTTCCATCGTACCAATGCACACAGCACCGTCGCTAACAGAGAACTTACCAGAAAAATCCGATTCACCCGAAGTATATGCTCCGGAACAATCTCGTTGGTTGCATCACCAATATATGGCTTATCGTACCGCTTACCAAAGTAAAACGCTTCGCCGGCCAGCTGCACCCCAAAGGCTCCCGCTATAACACTTTCTGTCTGAGCAGAATTGGGGCTGGCATGGTGATAGCGGTCCCGCCACCAGATGCGAAATGCTCCGGAAACAGAAGCACCACAGAGGCCACTGCTTATCATCATTAGAAAAGCACCAAGGCGAGCTGGGAAGAACCCACACACATCGTCCATATGAGCTGCCACACGTCCAAAATACAGGTACCGATCATTCTTATATCCAATCATGCTGTCCATAGTATTCACGGACTTATACATCAGTGCAAGTGGCGCACCTCCCAACATCATAAAAAAGAGAGGCGCCATAACACCGTCCGAAAAATTCTCCGCCACAGTTTCCACTGTTGCTTTTACAACACCGGTACGGCCCAACACATGGGTATCTCTTCCCACGATACGTCCCACCGCCTGTTGGCTGGCTTCTAAATTCTCTGTCTGCAACGTTCGATAAACATTGCGGCTTTCCAACAACATGCTTCGAATCGCCAGGCACTGATAGCACCAGAAGGTATTCAATGCCACCCCCAGCCATGGATGAATCCGGTAGCATAGGTATAACAGCCCACCGGAAAAGCAAAAGGTTCCCACCGGCAACACCACTGCCAGAATAGCACCTGCCACCAATTCACCGCGGGAAGACTTGGGAAAGATACTGCGCAATCCCTTTTCCATCCAGCGAATGAAGCCTCCCATAATCACCACCGGGTGCGGAGGAAAACCAGGGTCTCCCAATATCAAATCCAGAATACAGGCAAATAGAATTATCATGCATCTGCCCCCTTCCGGAAGTCCACCAAATCCAAATAGTGTAATTCTTTACCATCCCACAGCAGTTCATATCCGCAACCATTGGGGGTCTCACTCTCGAAGTAATCCCATCCCAGATACTGATGCATAATGGCCATCTGGGTACCGCCATGGGCTACAATAATCGCCATATCTTCTCCGGAGGATAACACCTGTTCAAACGCCTCCTTGGTTCGTTGCAAAAAGGCCTGCCGTCCTTCTCCGCCGGGACAGGTATCTACGCACATGGAGTCCACCCAGGTCAGGTAATCCGGGTTATGCTTTAATTCTTCAAAGTTCTTGCCCTCAAAATCACCGAAAAACAACTCCTTAAATCCCGGCATTTCTACCTGAGGCAGTCCCGGAAATAGAATGTCCGCCGTCTCTGTAGCGCGGAGCAACGGCGATACATATATCTTCCCAGGCAACTGTTCCCACACCATCATAGGCTGTAACATCTCACGACCTTCCCGGCATAGATGGATGTCACTCCACCCCTGATAGCGGTGTTCTAAGTTATAACTTGTAATTCCATGTCGAATGATTAATACTCTCACGAATCCATTGTTCCTTTTAATATTTGTGGAATGCCACACACAACCCGTACTACCACATCTGCCTGTGTTGCCAAACGTTGTGCCAGCTCGCCACACTTTTCACGGAGATTGACTGCCTCGGCATCCATTGGTACCACCCCACTACCTACTTCCGGTAGTATCACCACATCGTAGGCGCACAGTTCCTTCACATAGGCATCAAAATCCGTTGCATTTCCAACATCCTCCAATGAGGGATCAATTACCCGCATTGGTTCCTCTGACAGTTGTAACATATTCCGGACAACCACATGCTTACCGGAATACCTTGGTCCAGTCACAAAAATCATAACAATCCTCCGACTACAGTCCAAAGCAATAACAAGGTTTCTGTTAACGTTAAAAACCAACCGGCCAAATCACCGGTAATACCGCCAAATAACTTCTTGGAAAAGAAATAATAAAAACCAAACATGCACCAGCCAAGGGCCATGGTGACAAGGCCTCGCCACCCCATAAACACAAAGCCACAGCTAACAACAACAGAAA
>JAILCW010000059.1 GCA_024690265.1 Lachnospiraceae bacterium
AAGCTCAGCTGCATTGCCTGCATTCATTGATCCGCCATACTGAATACGTACTTCATCAGCTGTAGCCTGATCATAAAGCTTAGCAATAAGCTCACGGATGAAAGCACAAACTTCTTCAGCCTGATCAGCTGTTGCTGTCTCACCTGTTCCGATAGCCCAGATAGGCTCGTAAGCGATAACAAGCTTCTTAACCTGGTCAGCTGTTACACCTATCCTTTGCTGTGGTGAGTCTCTTGCACTTCGTAAGGCTGGTACTTACAAGGAGTGGATTGAGCGTCAGATTACTTGGGATCTTTCCGGTGTATCTGCTGACCAGGTTAAGAAATTAGTTATCGCTTACGAACCAATTTGGGCTATCGGAACTGGCGAGACTGCTACTGCTGATCAGGCAGAAGAAGTATGTGCATTTATCCGTGAGCTTATTGCTAAGCTTTATGATGGTGCTACTGCTGAGGCTGTTCGTATTCAGTACGGCGGATCTATGAATGCTGGTAACGCTGCTGAACTTCTTAGTAAGCCAAACATTGATGGTGGTTTGATTGGTGGTGCTTCTTTGAAGGCTGACTTTGGTAAGATCGTTAACGCTTAATTTTGAATCCATTTTGTTTTCATTTTATAAAAGACTCCCTGTTGTCATGATAGGGAGTCTTTAATTTTTACAGATGAAAAACATTGCGCATTATTCATAATATATCGCATTTATCAGATAATTAAGGTATAATAAAGTTAGTTGTACTGGTTGGGGGAGATTTATAAGAAAAGGGGACCTGTACGATGGCAAAAAAGAATAAGATGAATCAAAGTACAAGTAGTGCATCAAGAACCAAGGGATTAGGTATCAAAGGACGGTTGCTGGTAGTTATTTTGCCGGTTGTAATCATTGCAGTTAATGTGGTTGCGCTGGTTAGTGGTCAGTTGGCTAGTAACGCTGTAACAAATGAGTCTACACAAAAGATGGAAGCTATTTTGGATGCCAATGCGAATTCGGTAAATGGAACGTTGGATCAGATTCGTATTACGTGTGAAAACCTGTCTTTATTGGTGGCTGATACCTATCAAACTATGGATATGGCTACCTACAGGAATATTTTTTCCAGTACGGTTTTGAATAATGATTTGATTTTAGGGTCCGGCATTTGGTTTGAGCCTATGGTATACACCGGAGACGAACAGTATGCAGAACAAAAGTATGTGGGGCCGTATTGGTATCGTGATGGCTCTTCCTGTGTAGAAGACTGGGAATACTCCAACGCTGAGTACGATTACTTTAACCAGAAATATTATATGGATACAACGAGTATGACATCGGTGGATGCCACCATTACAGATCCATATTATGATTCATCTTCAGGCACAATTATGGCTAGTTGCTCTGCACCGATTTTAAAGAATGGCAAGTTCCTGGGATGCATTACGGTTGATATTAGTTTGGATACCATTTCTCAGGTGATTGGAAGTATTCAGATTGGCCGTACCGGGCATGCTATACTTACAATGGCAGATGGTACCTATATTTATTGCGAAGACGAAACCAAGTATAGTACACCGGTAAATATAGCAGATGATACAGATGATGGAATTAATTCAATTGCATCATATTTGTTAGCAAAGGATGCTGGTGAAACAGCTTATGGTGCCAACAGCGTGTTCTTTACAACAATTCCTGGTGTGAATTGGAAGTTGCTAATTACCATGAAGACATCAGAGATTAAAGAAGCGGCTACTCGTATGACAAAGATTACAGTACCGATTTGTATTGGCGCTATTATTGTATGTATTATTATTATCTGGTTTGTTGCGGGCGGTATTGCTAAGCCGATTGTTCGTGTCAAGGAGTTTGCCGCTGAATTGGCGGAGGGTAATTTTACCATTGACAAGATTCGTGTAAATCGTCGCGATGAGATTGGTCAGATGTCGGAATCTCTGAATCATATGTATGAGGCCAATTCCAACGTCATACGTAATATTTCACATGGCTCCGACAATGTCAGTGATTCTTCCACCAGATTGAATGAAGTGGCTACGGATTTGAGCGCACGATTTGAAGTGATTCGTGATGCGATGATGAAGGTAAATGATGCCATGACTAATACAGGTGCTGCTACAGAAGAGGTTTCAGCATCTGCGAATGAGGTCAATTCCTCTGTGCAGCAATTGGCGGAAGATACCAGAAATACGCAGTCACGGGTGGCTGAAATCAAGAAACGAGCGGAAGAGATTGAACGTCAATCCAGAGAATCCTGTGATAATGCTATTACCATTGCAAAGCAACGTGGGCATGAATTGGAAGCTGCTAGTAAACAGGCTGCGGTTATCAGTGAAATCGGTACGTTGGCAGATTCCATTTCCGATATTGCAAGTCAGATTAATCTTTTGTCTTTGAACGCTTCCATTGAGGCGGCAAGAGCCGGAGAGCATGGACGTGGATTTGCAGTTGTTGCATCTGAGATTAATAAGTTGGCAAGTGAGACGGCAGAGGCAGTTACACAGATTCAGGAAACCATTGAAAAGATTCAGGATGCCTTTACATCTTTGGATCGTAGTTCCGGTGAATTGTTAGCCTTTGTGAAAGATACAGTTGCTCCGGATTATGAGAACTTTATTAATGTTGGACAGCAGTATGGACGGGATGCTGCATCCTTCGGTGAGTTGACAGAACAGACGGCGGATATGGTTGGTTATATTCGTGAATCTATGGATCAGGTGAATTCTGCTGTGGCATCCATTGCAGAGAGTGCAACAGAAACCGCAGAAGAGTCCTCAGCTGTTACTGAAACTGTTGGTGAAGTATCGGATATGATTCAGGATATTAGTATGATGGCAGAAAACCAGCAAGGTGTATCCTCCAATCTGAATGATATTGTTAATAATTTCAAATTGGGAGAAGAGTCTTTCGATGCATAAATAGGTGAAATAAAAGGCGTTACCGGTAACGGTAACGCCTTATTCTATGAGGTTAAACAATGGAATAAACGATCATTGTCTGATGGATTCATAAAGCAAATGCGTATGTAGCGATCATTCAAAAATGGGAAGGTAGAACAATCGCGAATCATCATGTGTTCGCGAATTGCTCGATCAAATAAGCTGCTTGCAGATTCGGATTCGTCTAGAATCTTAAGAAGCATAAAGTTTGCGGTTGGCTCATAGGCCTTGAAACGTCCGGAGGATGAATACATGGAGTAGAGTCGAAGCCGTTCTGCAATAATTAAGTCACGGGCTTTCTGGATGTATTCGTTATCGGAAAACATGATTTCTCCGGCCTTTTCAGCAAGGGAATTAATCATCCAAGGGTTCTTGTACTGGCTGATTTGGTGTAACAAATCCGGGTTGCCGGTAATGGCATAGCCTAAACGTAAGCCTGGGGCAGCAAAGAACTTGCTGGTTCCGCGTAGAATAATGATGTTGTTATAATACGCAGTCAGCGGAATTGCAGTAATAGCGGATATGTCATCTACGAACTCCACATAAGTTTCATCAACCATGACATAGATGGAATGCTCCTTGCAAACGTCTAAAATATCGCGCATTTCATCTCTAGTAATGCAAGTGGATGTTGGATTGTTGGGGTTACACAGAACAATCAAATCCAAATCATCGGTAAGCTTGCTCTTGAAATCTTCAATTTGGAGGCGGAAATCCTGTTGTTCACGTAACGGATAGTACGTGGTACGGCCACCCTCTAAAGTTATTTCTCTTTCGTATTCGGAGTAGGTTGGGCCGAGAATCATAGCCTTCTTCGGATGTGTAATCTGAATAAAAAGGGAAATCAGTTCCGTGGAACCATTGCCTACTAAAATGTGCTCTGGTTTGGTGTTGCAGTATCTTGCAATTGCTTCTCGGAGTCCGCGGTATTCGCGGTCCGGATATGTGGTAATGACATCGATATGATTCGCCAATTCACAACGAAGGCGAGTGGATATTCCAAGGGGATTTACATTTGCAGAAAAACTAATAATATCCTCTTTGCGGATGCCATAAATTGCTTCTATTTTTTCTAAATCACTTCCGTGAAAATGGTCCTTGTGTTCAATCATTTTATGTCCTCCAATTGGGCGTTTCACCTTGTTTCACATAGCTAAATAGTTTATAATCATTATAGCTTTTTGGGTCGGGAAATCAACCGATCCATTACTATAAGGAGCATATTGTGCGAAGAAGAATTTGGCGATTGTCAGAGGGACAATTTGATGATGAAAAGCCGAATATTGACATACAACCGGGGAAGGTAGAGATTTCTTGCAAAGCATTGTCTTCTTGTGAAGGTGACTTTGTGGTTCGTAGCACCAACGGAGTGAGTGTTCGAGGTATGGTATATTGCTCGAATCCATACATTTCCATTCCGACGCCTCAGTTTGAGGGAACCGAATCCAAGATTCATTTTCATGTGATTCATCAGGGATTCTTTGAGGGGGACAAGCTGACCGGTTCTTTTGATATCATTGGTAACGGGTGTGAAGCACACTTACCATTTGATATTCATTATGTTCGTAGTTTTCCCACGTCTTCCATTGGGGAGATTCGTGAATTGTCGGATTTTGCCAGCCTTGCCAATGGTCATTGGAATGAGGCGATGCAATTATTCTATTCCAAGGATTTCGCAGATTTTATAACCCATCAGAATGGCGATATTCAGTTGTTATATCGCGGATTTAAGAGTGTGCCACCAACGTCACGGAACTTGGAGGCTTTTTTGGTTGCATGTAACCTTAAGAGTCCGGTGACCTACACCTTAGATACCAAGGATCGCAACTACTATAATGTAGACGAAAATCAGAAGGAATCCATCGTTATCAACAAGAATACTTGGGGTAATATTGATATCCGCATTGGTTGTGATGCTGATTTTATTACCTTGGAGAATACCTATGTTACTGCGGATTTCTTTGTGGGCAGCACGCTTTCTTTGAATTACTACATTCACAAGAACCGCCTTCATGCAGGTAAGAACTATGCCCGCATCACTTTTGACGGTGCCGGAGAACATCGAGAGATTCATATTATGGCAACCTCTAAGGAAGAGGAGAATCTTGTCCCTCCTGCGAATCTTGTTCGGAAGAAGACAGAGTATCAATTGCTGTCCATGTATGTGGATTATCGATTACGGAAGATGACTACCGCCGATTGGTGCAATCAGACCATTGCTTTGATGGGCACCATGGATGAGGAGATTCAGCAGAATCCATATTTTAACCTGATCAAGACCCATGCGTTGATTGCTAACAAGCAACGGCAGGATGCATTGTGGGAGATTCAGAATCTTAAGCGTGATATTGAGGACAAGAAGTCTACAGAGTGGGCATATCTGTTATATCTATGTACCCTTATTGAACCGGAAGAGAGCTATGTGGATCGTCTGACCCAGGAAATCGAATTGATATTTCGAGGTCGTCCGGAGGATGTACGTATCTTTTGGCTTCTCACCTTTTTACGCAAAGAATATGTGACGGACCGTGCTTTGAAGCTTCGTGCAATTTCTCAGTGGGTCATGAATGGAATTGATTCTCCGTTCTTATACATTGAGGCCTATGATTTGATTTGTCAGGATCCATTCCTGGTAAAGCGTTTTGATGAGTTCTCATTGAAAATTTTGAACTGGGCGAGAAAACACGATGGCATTACCGGTAATCTTGCAATTCAGATTACACATTTGCTGGAGGGTGAGAAGGAGTTTTCGGACCGGGTATTTACAATTGTTGGTCAGACCTATCAGCAATATGGCGAACAAGAATTGTTGGTTGCGATTCTACGTTATTTGATCAATGCCGGACGAATGGAAGAGAAGTACCATTCTTGGTATGAACTAGGCGTGGAACATGAGATCAAGCTGACGGGATTGTTTGAAGCGTTCCTTCTGACACTCCCTAAGGACTCTATAGCACCGTTGCCCAATGCAGTTGCTATGTATTTTGGATATCAGAACTCCTTGCCGGCCAACATGCGCGCTTTTTTGTACGCTAATATTATTACCAATAAGCGTACGCAGGAGAATATCTATCTTCAGTACCAGAAGACTATTGAGCGTTTTGCTTTGAATCAGATGCGTAGTGGAGCTATGGATGATAATTTGGCAATTATCTATCAGGATGCGCTGGATCACAAGATGATTGATGAAGATGTGGCAGATGCCATGTCCAAGTTGTTCTTTACCAAGAAAATCATTTGTATTTATCCGGACATTACGAGAGTAATGGTCTTCGAGGAGGCCCTTTCAGATCCGGTGATTGTTCCGGTAGTGAACCGTGTGGCTTATGTTCCGTTATATACGGATCATTATAAAATCTTCCTAGAAGAGAAGGGGAGCCACCTGATTACAGATGAGCATGCTTACTTTATTGAGACCTTACTGCAAGGCCCGGAATTGCTGAATCGCTTCAAGTCATTAACCAGAGAGCCGTTACATTATTTCGTTCATGATTTGACGCTTTTAGAAGATGATTTTTCCTTGTCCAACGAGGATATGGACAAGATTGCAGATTTCTATAATTCGGAGTGGATTGCCACATCTTACAAACGCAAGATGTATCCGTTTTTTATTAAGTTTTTGCAGGCACATGGGCAGGAATCCATTCTGAATCAGCATTTGATGGTTGAGGCAGATTATCGTCATTTAGACACTAAGACCATGAGCTATATTTTTGAGTTGATGGTTTTAAATGATGAATATGACAAGGCTTTTGATATCTTTTCTTCATACAATGTGAAGGATGCCTCTAAGAAGCTGGTGTTGCGATTGGTTACGAAGAAATTGCAAGATCATATGGATGAGACGGATGACTTCTTGGTTTTAGTGTCTGCATCCTTACTGAAGCAATACTTGTCCACGGAAGAGACACTGTTTTATTTGAATTATCATTTCGCAGGTCCTACAGAAACTATGATTACGCTATGGACCTTTGCGGCAGCACGTCAATTAGATACATCTGCTTTGGAAGAACGTATTCTGACTCAGATGCTTTATATGGACGCATTAGAAGAACGGGCATATCAGATTTTTGATTCCTATTTGGAACACAAGAATAACAAGATGATTGTAGAAGCTTATTTATCTTATTTGGCTCATCAGTATATCATCGATGATGCTGTTGTTCCGGATCATGTTTTCCAGCAGATTTATCGTATGCTGCGTCGTGGAGAACATGTGAATGAATGCTGCCAGATTGCTATGATGAAGTCCTTAGCGTATCGTGATGCTTTGGATAATCATGAACTGAAGTTGTTAGATGAAATGGTGCGTGAATGCATTTTGCGTAATACCTATTTTCGCTTCTTCCGACGCATGGATGATCGTCTGGTAATCAAATATCATCTTTACGACAAGGTGTTTGCTGAGTATCGTGGGAATCCTCGCGAGCGTCTGTTCATTTCCTATCGCAAAGATGATGGCGATGAGGAACAAGAAGAGATGATTGAGATGTATGATGGCATCTACGTCCGACAGTTTATGATGTTTTTCGGTGAACGGATTCTGTATACCATTTATCGGGAAGGAAACGGCGAACCGGAGTCTGTTGACAGCGGTGAGATTTCCTACCAAGACGTGATTGAGAATGGTGAGTTGAGCCGTTACTTATTACTGAACCGTATGCAGAGCGACTTTGTATACCAGAACGATGGGGAACTTGTGAACTCCATGAAGCGTTATCATAGCTTTGATTATGCTACGGAACAATTATTTACTTTACTGTAGAGGATGCTTTACTTATGGATAATTCCAATCGTGAAGATGGCGTGTATTACGGCCTTGACATTGGCAATAAGTATACACTGATATCTTATTATCAACTGAATATGGAAGAACCCCAGACCATAAGTACTGTGATGGGAAGTGAAGCGTATCAGATTCCAACGTTACTAGCTAAGCGCAAGGGTATGGGACAATGGTTTTTCGGTAACGAAGCCAAACGTCAGATTGCCATGGGCGATGCCGAGGCGGTCGAGAACCTATACGAATTAGCTTTGGCAGGGCAGCGTATCTTTGTAGATGGTATGGATTATGACAGCCGCGAACTGTTTATGATTTATATTCGCAAGCTGTTATCTATGTCCGGGAACCTGTATTCCGGAGCCAAGCTGGCCAAGTTGGTAGTTTCTGTTTCGGAGTTGAATCTAAACGTTGTGGAACTGTTCAATATGGTTGCAAATCGTTTGGGCATTACTTCTCAGCAGTTACTGGTGATTGATTATCGTGAAAGCTTTTACTATTACGTGCTGAATCAGGAACCATCCATTTTCTTGCATGATGTTATGTTATTTGATTACACTACCAAGAACCTGCTGCATTGTCGCATGAAACGTGATGTATATCAGCGCCCGCAGGTAGTTACCCTAGAGCAGGGCAATCATGGGTCCTTGATTGAGAATAGAGACCGCAAGTTTGATCATATTATTACGGAGGTCTTTGGGGAAGACTATATTTCGGCCGTTTATTTGATTGGTGATGGTTTTGATGACGACTGGATGAAGGTCTCCTTGCAGCATTTGTGCCAGGGACGCCGTGTTTTCATGGGCAAGAACCTATATTCCAAGGGTGCTTGCTATGCCGGTGCCATCAAGGATGGTAGTCGTGATTGGCCCTTCATTTACATGGGGGACAATGAGCTAAAATTGAACTTGTCTCTAAAGGTTTCGGATCAGAACGAGATGAAGTTTTTGACCTTGGTGAATGCCGGCGACAATTGGTATGAGAGTCACGGAGAGTGTGAAGTGATTCTGGAGGGCTCACCGGAGATTGAGATTTGGGTACAGCGATTGGACAATCGTCAGTCTCGAGTGGAAGTATTAGAACTAACCGATCTGCCGAAGCGAGAGAGCCGTATGACTCGTCTTCGCATGAGTGCCAAAGCCAATAGTGACAAGCAGGTCACCATCGAGATTCGGGATCTGGGATTTGGCGAATTTGAGCCCGCCACCAATAAAACCTGGACACATACCGTGTCAATTCTTTAGAAAGGAGGATTTATGGGAGAATTAATACTTTGCAAGCGACCAATTGCTGCAACACCATACTTTATTGATGAGTTATCGCTAAATATTTATTCTTTGGAAGAGCTATCATATTATGTCTCTCATAATGTATATTTACTGAATTCCTCTTTTTCTAACATGGATTTATGCCGTTGGATCGGTAAAGAACTGGATATGAAGGATTTGGAGGCAGAGCTTGTCCATTTAATCCAGGAGAATACACCGCTCCATATTTTTGTGGGTCATATCTTAACTGCATGCGGATATTTGACAGCCAGTGAGATTAAGCAAGTCATGGATGTGATTGCTACCTTCGAGAACAAGTCCGAAGCAGAATGTAAAAAGATTCGTGGGGATCGTTTGATGGAAAAACAACGAATCGTAGACGCGATATACGAATACGAGAATATACTGGATGGGGATTTGGAGATGACGAAATCCTTTGAAGGAAACGTATATCACAATTTGGGGACGGCTTATTGCCGATTGTTCTTCTTCCGTGAAGCAGCAAGTTGTTTTGAAAAGGCATATTTGTCCAACCATAACACCGGTTCCTTGCGTAGCTTGTTGTATGCGTATTTGTGTTCCGGCGATAATGATGGATTTGATCATGCAGTGACCCGTTTTTCCATTCCGGAAGCGGATGTTGAGACGGTTCGTTCCACAGTGGATGGCATCTTTCACAATAGTGCCATTACGAATTTCTCTGACATGATCAATCAGATGCGTGTAGATTATCGTGACCCTCTTGTATATCAGCAAAAGTTACAGGAAATCGTGAATGAGTGGAAAATCGATTACAATCGTCTTTGTAGGATTTAGCGGGGTATCGAGTTATGTTTTTTAATCGTAAAAAGAAAAGAGAATCGGAACTGGATGCCGCTTTTCAAAAAGTCTATGAAGAAATTCGCGGTATTGATGACTGGGACAATCCGAAGAAGCTAGAGCATTATATTCTGGATTCCTGTGAGCAGATTATTTCTGCCACCAAAGAAATCGAGGCACAGAAGACAGAATATCGTATTATTACGGATTATCTTAAAGATATTCAAACCATTCAGAACCTTCCGGAGAAGCAACTGAATGAATTACGTAAATGTGCCAAGAACATCGAGGACTTAACCAAATCCAGAGAAAATTTCTTGCACAAACCCTCGATTATTTCTGATGATCAGTTTTTGATTATGGAGGAGAATGAAGAGATTCTTCCTATGACCATTTCCAGGATGCAGGAAAACGAGCGTTACCAGTCATCCATTGAAAAGGATATGCAGTATCTTGAGGCGGAGAAGAGCCGATATGAGATTGAGTACAATGAACTTAGTGGTGCCAAGAAGTGGTTTCGCTTGTTATCGCTTTTGTCCTTGGGCGTATTCGGAGCATTCCTTTTGATATTGTTCTTCTTAAAGAATCAGGTATATATGGATTTTAGCATTATCATTATGGCGGTATTTCTTGTGGGAGCTACCATTGCCATGCTGTTGATGTTAGGAATGAATCATAACCAAAAATCCAAGCGACGTACCATTCGCAAGTTGAATGATACCATTGGCTTGCTGAATGTTGAACGTATGAAATATGCCAATGTGACCCGTGCAATACGATATGAACAGGATCGATATCATGTACAGAATTCCCATGAACTGAACTATGTTTGGGAATGCTACATCAATACGGTTGAGTCACAAATGCAGTTTGATGCGGATAATTCAGATTTGGAGTACTTCCTGAAGCTATACATTCGCCTACTTGAGAACATTGAGTTATATGATCGTAAGATTTGGCTCAAGCAGGTGCGTGCGCTGATTCATCCGGAAGACATGCAGAATGTTAACCACAATTTGGTAGAACGACGTGCTAAGGTACGTGCACGCATTCAGGAGAATACCAAAGCTGTTAAGAGTGAGCGTGATGAAATCGATCACTTGATGAAGGAACATAATTATTATGTTCCGGAAATCATGCAAATCATTTCTTCGGTTGACAAATTATGTGGTCTTAATGCATGATAGATTAGTTGTGAATACAATTATTATTTAAATATATAAGGAGTTGTTCGAACATGAAGGTTAGAACCAGATTTGCACCAAGTCCTACTGGTAGAATGCATGTAGGAAATCTTAGAACTGCGTTATATGCTTACTTGATTGCCAAGCATGAAGACGGAGATTATATCTTACGAATCGAGGATACCGATCAGGAACGTTACGTGGAAGGTGCCGTTGACATTATCTATCGTACATTGGAGAAGACCGGATTGATTCATGATGAAGGCCCGGATAAGGACGGCGGTGTAGGTCCTTATGTTCAGAGTGAGCGTCAGCAGGCTGGCATTTATATGGAGTATGCGAAGAAGTTAATAGATAAGGGTGAGGCTTATTATTGCTTCTGCGATCAGTGCCGTTTGGATACCTTGAAGCAGACCGTTGCAGGTAAGGAGATTTCCATCTACGATAAGCATTGTCTTGGCCTTTCCAAGGAAGAGGTAGAGGCAAATCTTGCTGCAGGTAAGCCATTTGTTATTCGCCAGAATAACCCTAGAACCGGTACTACTACCTTTTCTGATGAGATTTACGGAGATATCACCGTAGATAATGCAGAGTTGGATGATATGATTTTGATTAAGTCCGATGGATATCCAACCTATAACTTTGCGAATGTTGTAGATGACCATTTGATGGGAATTACTCATGTTGTTCGTGGTAATGAGTATTTGTCTTCCTCACCGAAGTATAATCGTCTGTATGAGGCTTTTGGGTGGGATGTACCTACCTATATCCATTGTCCTTTGATTACCAATGAGGAGCATCAGAAGTTGTCCAAGCGTAGCGGTCATTCTTCCTTCGAAGATTTGATTGAGCAGGGATATTTGACAGAAGCAGTCATCAACTTTGTTGCTTTGCTTGGATGGAGTCCTGAAGATAATCAGGAGATTATGTCCTTAGATGAGCTTGTTAAGAATTTTGATTATCGTCATATCAGCAAGTCTCCGGCAGTATTTGATACTGTGAAGCTTCGTTGGATGAATGGCGAGTATATGAAGGCTATGGACTTTGATAAGTTCTATGATATGGCACTTCCATATATTAAGGATGTGATTTCTAAGGATTATGATCTGAAGAAGATTGCAGCAATGGTGAAGACTCGAATCGAAGTGTTCCCTGATATCAAGGATCATATCGATTTCTTTGAAGCGCTTCCGGATTATGATACTGCGATGTATACCCACAAGAAGATGAAGACTACAGAAGAGAGCTCTTTGTCTGTTCTTCGTGAGGTATTACCGGTATTAGAGGCTCAGGAGGATTACTCCAACGATGCTCTTTATAACTTGATTCAGCAGTTTGCTGCAGATCATGAGTACAAGAATGGTTATGTATTATGGCCACTTCGTACCGCTGTTTCCGGTAAGCAGATGACACCGGGTGGTGCTACTGAATTGATGGAAATCTTCGGTAAAGAGGAGTCTTTGCGTCGTATCCGCGATGGAATTGCACGTTTAGAGAAGACTTTGGCTTAGTTTTATAGATTGTTTCTTTCCGCCGTAGTAAGAAGAGAACTTGGAAAGGAACCCTATTGTTAAATCAAACTCAACAGGCCGCTGCCTGCCATGGTAGCGGCCCATGTCTTGTGATTGCCGGACCCGGCTCCGGTAAGACTACCGTTTTAACGGAACGCATTCTATATTTAGTGCAAGAGTTGCACATTCCCCAGGAACAGATATTAGTTGTGACCTTTACCAGAGAAGCTGCATCAGAGATGCGACGTCGGTTTTTGTGGAAGCAAAAGTCCAGCGAAACCAATGTGACCTTTGGAACATTTCATAGTGTGTTTTTCCAAATTCTAAAAGAAGAATGTAATTATCAAACCACTGATATATTAACTGCGGGGCAGAAGCATCAGATGATGGAATCATGCCGCCGACAGCTTGGCATCACATCTTCATTCGAAGAGCTATCGGAAGAAGAAATGTCCCGCATCCAGCAGTTGTTTGCTAAGAAAAAGAAGGAACAGCATCGGTTGGATTTCGATGATATGATTGGATTAACGCACTCCTTATTGTTGGAAAACCAACAGGTATTAACTAAGTGGCGGGATAGGTTTCGCTATTTTTTAGTGGATGAAATGCAGGATATGTCAGATGGTCAGTATGAGGTTTTAAAGCTATTAGCAGCTCCTTTAAATAATCTATTTATGGTGGGGGATGATGATCAGGCAATTTATGGTTTTCGCGGGGCGAAACCATCGATTATGCTGGGGTTCCCATCGGATTATCCACAAGCGAAGCAGATTGTTCTTCATGTAAACTATCGCTGCCGACAAGAGATTATGGATTGTAGTAATCGGTTGATTGTTTGTAATGAAGTACGCTTTCAAAAAGAGGTGACATCTTCCAGCAAAAAGGCAGGGATTGTTCGACACAAAAGCTTTGTAACTCCTTCCGAAGAGTCCTTGTACGTGACGGAATATATCATGAAATACTTGAAGGAGGAACAGGGGGATATTGGCGTTCTTTTTCGTAACCGAATTCAAAGTACCTTACTGGAATTGCAATTAAAAAGTCACGAAATCACCTATAGTGCCAAAGATGCCACTAATTCTCATAAGAATCATTGGATATATAAGGATATTCGCAGTTATCTTCGCATGGGATATGATACGGTTTATCGGGAGGATTTCCTTCAGGTCTTAAACAAACCATATCGTGGTCTTCCTAGAAACGGTATGTATCAAACTTATGTAGATATACCGGGGCTTGCTTTATCATTTCGCTATGATGAGAATCTGTACCAAAAGCTTCGTGTGTTAGAGAACCAACGAAAACGAATTGCATCGTTACCGCCTTTTGCAGCAGTGAACTATATTATTCGAGGAATGGGGTATGAAGCTTACCTCAAAGAACTCTCTAGGAAGCAAGGCGTTGATATGGGAGTGTATGAGGGGATTCTGCAGGAACTACTGGAGGTTGCAAAAGAGTTTCGTGATGGAATGACGTTTGTTAATTATTTATTCGAAGAAGACCACAATGCTTCTATGCAGAATCCCAACGCCAGAGTGCATCTTCACACTTTTCATGGTGCAAAGGGATTGGAATTTGAACATGTGGTACTATTGGATGCCAACGAAGGAATTACACCTTCGAAACATGCAGTTTCACAGGAATTAGTGGAAGAGGAGCGAAGAATGTTTTATGTGGCCCTTACGAGGGCAAAAAAAGAGCTCTTGGTATGCACTGTAGAACAGCGCGCCAATGAGCTCTTATATCCATCTCGTTTTCTGAAAGAGAGTGGGATTTATTCTTCCTCGGATGCTTCCTCTAGCCACTGATCAAAAGCCTTGGATACTGTTTCGAATTCAGCGTCATCTTCGATGTTTTCCAAAATTGGAGCTCCTTCTTCATCCTCGGAATAGCGATAGATAATGACCTCTTCATCTAATGGGGTGCCATGCTCGTCCACCGGAAGCAAAGCGATATAATCGCGATCAGCTGCTTCAAAAATTGTGACGATCTCACACTCTAAGGTCTCGCCGTTATCAAGCTCCAATGTAACGCAAACATCGGTATCGTTCTCATCTACTGGGAATACTTCATTGTTTTCTGCCATAGTGATTCTCCTTTTTGTTTTGATTTGCTAATTATAGGGTGGAATTAAGATTTTTTCAATATTTTCCGATGTTTTTTTCGCTTTTTCAGGGGTAACAATGCTATAATGGTTGATAGTTTGTAACAGGAAAGAGTAGATACATGAAACATTCAATGACTATAGGAGATTTTCACCAGTTTGGTGCAATCAGAAGGGGCGATTCCGTCACCTTCACATATGAATTACCTACCTTATCGGATAGTGTCATACGTTTATTCCACCACAAATCTTATGAGTGCCTGTATGAAATTGCTGTACCTAAGTCCTATCATATGGGACGTGTGATATCAGTGACATTGGAGGGATATCCATGGGACCGTTTATGCTATTTGTATGTGATTGACGGTGAGACGGTACTGGATCCTTATGCAAGGCAGATTGTTGGCCGTGATCATTGGATGGATATCAAGCGTCTGAATCATGACTATCAGGTCTATGGCGGATTTGGTAAGCGAGACTATATCTGGAATGAGAATCGCCCTCAAATCCTTGCCTGCGATATGATTCTATACAAGCTTCATATGCGTGGATATACTATGCAGCATGGATTGCATACTTCTTTGAAGGGTAATTACAAGGGAATCATTGCTCTTTTACCGGAGTTATCCAATCTTGGCGTTACTTCCTTGGAGTTTATGCCATTATATGATTTTGAAGACATTTTCTATCATACACATTATGAGTTGGATTCCAACTATCAGTCCGTTCGCGTGGCAGAACCCCCTATGAAGACCAATTATTGGGGGTATGGAGATGCTGCATATTTTGCACCGAAAGCCAGCTATTTTGGTGGTGAAGAGGCTGCCATTCATTGTAAAGAGATGGTGGAAGCAATCCATAATGCCGGTATGGAAGTGATTATGGAGTTTTCTTTTACGGAACATGCTTGGGATGATTTGATGATTGAAGCACTTCGTTATTGGGCATACGAGTTCCACATTGATGGTTTTCATCTATTGGGGGCTGGTCTTCCAGCTAAGCGTATTGCGGAGGATCCACTTCTTGGAACGACCAAGATTTTTTATGATCAGTTCCCACGTGAGAACTTGATTCGTGACGATGGTATCAAGCATTTGTTTGCTTATAATGATATGTTCCAGTATCCATTACGTCGTTTGCAGAATCACATGGACGGTAATGTTAATGAACTTGCCAACATGATGCGTCGTCAGGAGGAATACTCCGGATACATCAACTTTATTGCTAATAACAACGGTTTTACACTTATGGATGTTTTCTCCTACGGGGAGAAACACAACGAAGCCAATGGTGAAGAGAATCGAGATGGCAATAATTACAATTGCAGCTTTAATTATGGCCAGGAAGGCTCTACCACCAATCGCGGGATTATGCGGGTGCGCATGACCAATATGCGTACAGCTATGGCTCTTCTTTTGTTGAGTCAGGGTGTTCCACAGATTTTGTCCGGTGATGAAGTGGGCAATACTGCCTTTGGTAATAATAATCCTTATTGCCAGGATAACGAAGTGGGCTGGGTTACCTTTACGAAGCGTAAGGGCGCTTTGCGCTTGCAGGAGTATGTTAAGAACCTGATTGCCTTTCGCAAGAATCACACGGTGTTATCCATGGATGCGCCGATGCAGCAGAATGATTATCAGGGAACCGGTCTTCCGGATATGTCTTATCATGGCAAAGAGCCATGGATTATAGGCATTGGTGAAGAACGTAAAGCTATCGGTATTTTATATAATGGTGCTTATGGACGTAAGGACAAGGAAGAGGATGTAATGGTTTGCATTAATTTCTATTATGGCGATGAGTTATTTGCCCTTCCTAAGCTCTTAAATGGCCGCAAATGGTACCAGGTATCAAATACTGCAGAGGATGAGTGGAATCCGTCTACTAAGCCTCTTACAGAGCAATCTAGCGTATCTGTGCCGGGAGGTACGGTAACAATTTTGATAGGAAAGTAATATGAGTCATACGGAGTTTATTGATCCAAGAGATGATTTGGAAGGATTTTTAACATCTTATGAGGCCCTTCCTGGAACCAAAGGACGTTTTTCCTGGAAGAAGGCTTGGAATCATCTGAAAACAATTAATCATCACAAACGATTGGTGCTGGAGGGCTGCTTTCGTTTGGGAATGTACAAGCAGGGGCTTTTGCATGATATGAGCAAGTACCATCCCGTGGAGTTCATGGCTGGTTGTCGTTATTTTCAGGGAGACAAAAGCCCCAACAACGTGGAACGCCAGCAAGAGGGCGCTTCTCGCGCTTGGTTGCACCATAAGGGACGCAACAAGCATCATTTGGAATATTGGGTGGATTATACCTTGGATCCAGACATTCCCTTTGGTGGCATGAAAATGCCGGTAAAATATGTTGTAGAAATGTATGTAGACCGTGTAGCGGCCTGCAAGAATTACATGAAGGATAATTACACGGATGCAGCAGCATTAGAGTATTATCAGAAGGGTAAAGCTAAGATGCTTCTGCATCGAGATACGGCTGCCTTGTTGGAATTCATGTTAGAGATGCTAGCCAATGAAGGCGAGAAGAAGACGGAAGACTTTATTCGTCGAAATATTTTGCATAACAAGAAATAAATGGAGGAGTGCTATGATAGCATCTCCTCCATATCTTTTGGCATGGGACAGGTAAATTCCATTGGTACGCCGGTGATTGGGTGTTCAAAGGTCAAGGAATAAGAATGTAGTGGCTGACGGTTGATTGCATCAAACACCGGATGATACAGATAATCACCGGGCAAAGGATGCCCAATGTGTTTCATATGAATGCGAATCTGGTGAGTTCGACCGGTCTCTAGATGACATTCTACTAAGGTATAGCCATTGGATTCCTTTAATGCCTTGTAATGGGTTATAGCAGACTGCCCGTTGTCATAGTCTACTTGACGTAAAATGACGGAATCATCCACACGGCCGATGGGAGCGTCAATAATGCCGGATCCTTGTAAGGAGCCTTCCACAATAGCTAAATAAGTGCGATGAATCTGTCTGTTTTTGGCTGCTGTATTAAGAACGGCAGATGCTAACTGGTTTTTGGCAATAATGGTCAAGCCGGTGGTGTTTTTGTCCAAACGATTGACACAACGAAAGACAATGGAAGTGCCTTGTTTTTGGTAGTAGCCTGCAACGGCATTGGCCAGCGAATCCTCGTAATGATGCAGGGAGGGATGAATGGACATGCCGGCTGGTTTGTTGATTACCAATAGATCTTCGTCTTCGTATCGGATATCTAATGGAACCTCAGTCGGTAGAATCTGTTCCGATGAGTACACGGCTTCCGGAGGTAGAATGATACGGAGAACATCACCGATATGAAGCGGATAATAGGCCATGGCAGGTGCATCATTTAGAATAACCAATGGATTGCGCTTAAGTGCTGCAACCAGACCTCTTGGATAATGATGTTCCGTAAAAAATGCGTGTATGGATTCGTATTCTTTTGCAATATTGTAATTAATTTCTCGATTCATGGGTTTTATTATAACAACTTTTGTGATATCATACACCCATCGATTTTTTCTAACGTCATTCGACGACAGATTCCCCTAGTTAGGAGTGAATATGTATAAGTCTGTGATGTCCACGAATCTACGCGGTATTGATAGTAGTATTGTTCGCGTGGAAGCGGATATTAGTGAAGGTATGCCAATGTTTGAATTGGTTGGGTTTTTATCTTCCGAGGTGAGAGAGGCCAAAGATCGTGTACGCACCGCGTTGCGTAATTCCGGTTACGTATTACCGGTAAAGCGTATTACTGTGAATTTGTCTCCGGCCAATATTAAAAAGAGCGGTAGTGGTTTTGATTTGGCCATTGCCATTGCACTCCTTGCGGCAAATGGAGAAATCCATCCCAAGTCATTGGAAAATACCCTTTTTATCGGGGAACTGGGATTGGATGGTAATGTCCATGCGATTTCCGGGATATTGCCCATGGTTTTGGCTGCAAGAGATTCTCATGTAAAACGCGTGATTTTACCTATGGCCAATTATTGGGAAGCAATGCTGGTTCCGGGAGTGGAAGTGTACGGCGTCAGCCATTTGATGGATGTGATTGCCCTGCTAAATGATGGGACCAAACCGCCAATCCCGGAGAAACCTGCCCAGAATGCATTGGCAAACCCCGGGCATGACTTTGCCTATATTCATGGGCAGGAATTCTTGAGAAAAGCTTGTGAAATTGCAGTCAGCGGAATGCACAATTTTCTTATGATTGGACCGCCAGGAGCTGGGAAATCCATGATTGCTAAGTGCATTCCGACGATTCTTCCTCCCATGACTATGGAAGAACAGCTGGAAGTTTCCAAGATTTACAGTGTTTGCGGTCTCTTTGGAAAAGGTGATAATTTGGTTTCTAAGCGTCCTTTTCGAGCGCCACATCATACCATTTCTTCCAATGGTTTGGCTGGCGGAGGAACCAATCCTCACCCGGGAGAAATCTCCTTGGCCCATCATGGTGTGTTATTCTTGGATGAATTACCGGAATTTAAGCGGGAAACCATCGAAATCTTACGACAACCGCTAGAGGATAAGGTGATTCATGTGTCCCGTGTGAATGGTGATTTTACGTTCCCTGCCAATTTTATGCTGGTTGCAGCTATGAATCCCTGTCCTTGCGGACATTTTGCTTCAGAAGATGGGAATCGTTGCCATTGCACCAAACCTCAAATCGACCGTTATTTAGGTAAAATCTCGCAACCATTGCTGGACCGCATGGATATCTGTGTATCTGTGGAAAAAGTTCACTATGATGATTTGGTTCAAACGAAGCGGAACGAGTCCTCAGAGGAAATCCGAAAGCGGGTGGTAGCGGCATTGGATTTGCAACGAAAACGCTACGAAAAGGAGGCTTATTCCTTTAACAGTGAAATACCGGCAAAAGATATCCCAAAGTATTGTGCTCTTGGAGAAGATGAGCAAAAGTATATGGAAAAACAGTTCCAGAACTTAGGGCTTACAGCTAGGACCTATCATAAAGTGATTCGTGTAGCGCGAACAATAGCGGATTTAGAAGGAACTGAGCGCATTGCAATACCACATTTGATGCTGGCTTCTACCTTTAAGAGTATGGACAAAAAATACTGGGAGGGAGCGTTGCAATGATGGATTTATATACAGAATATTGGTGGTCGTCCTATTTCCATATGGCAGATTTGCCGAAAAGAAAGCTTTTGCATAATTTGGGCTCTGCAAGGGAGATTTTTCAGGCTACCAAGGGACAGTTGATGGAAATTGGGAAACTTACAGATATCCAAGCGGAGGCAATCATTACATCCAGGAATTCGGAAATCATCAAACGTGGTGTGGATGAGATGATTTCCAAGGATATTCAACTAACAACCCTTGGGATGGCAGACTATCCGATGCGACTTCGTCGGGTAGTGGATGCACCTTATGGTCTATTCTATTACGGTGACTTATCTCTTGTGAATAACAAAACCGTTGGAATGGTTGGGGCAAGACGGTGCACCGCCTATGGCCGTTGTATGTCGGAGCAATTTGCAGAGCATCTGGCCAAGCAGGGCGTGGTGATTGTCAGTGGCATGGCCAGAGGTGTGGACGGAGCCTCTCATCGTGGGGCGTTACGCGGTAATGGCTCTACCGTGGCGGTTCTAGGTGGCGGAGTAGAATTCTGCTATCCTCGTGAGAACTATGAAATCTATCAGCAATTGAAATCTTCCGGACTAATTCTTTCTCAGTATTGTCCGGGAACTCAGCCTCAGGCTAGATTTTTCCCTATGAGAAATCGAATTATATCCGGACTATCCGACGCAGTATTTGTGATGGAAGCCAGAGAGCGCAGCGGCTCCCTGATTACCGTAGATTTTGCTTTGGAGCAAGGAAAAGATATCTATGCATTGCCGGGGCGGATTACGGATGATATGAGTGGTGGATGCAACCACTTGATTCGTCAAGGCGCCGGAATTCTACTGACACCGGAACAGGCCTGGGAGGAACTGCAAACTATAGCAAATTCAATATATATAGAAGAAAGCGAGATGGAAGAAATTGTGCGTTATTACACCCCTGTGAAAGAGGTGGAAATTCGTGAAACGCCTGGACA
>JAILCW010000183.1 GCA_024690265.1 Lachnospiraceae bacterium
AAATATCAATGAGTACCTATCGGATACCATTGCCAGCGTATTTGATTATGTATATACGACGGATTGTGCCGGGTCCACCAATCGGGAATTGTTTGCATCCAATAATCCTGAGATGATGTCGTACTATGAATCTTCCACTTCGACGGAGTCTAGCGCTGACCTAACTAATATGATGGATCGAGTGAATCGGACCTTGATACCCTATGAAGCAGGGGATTTGTTATTGACGGACGACAAGGCTCCGGTGGAACTTTTGGGTATGGAAGTCATTGACGAATTGATTCAAGATGAAGTGAGCTACTACAAGAATATCGGAATTAAGGGACTTTTAAAGGAGTTCTACGAAACGTAGAATACTCTATTGTGTGTGGGTACACGACATTCTAGGCCCCATGGGTTACAATAGAGTCATATCAATCATATGCTTAAGGTGTAACAAGTAATTCCACAGGAGGCAGCTATGTTAAATCAGCAGAGAACAGGAACATTTATTACAGAACTTAGAAAAGAGAAAGGCTATACGCAGAAACAGTTGGCAGATGAAATCGGCGTCAGTGACAAGGCAGTTAGTCGCTGGGAGACAGGTCGCGGTCTACCGGATACCAGTGTGATGCCACAGCTGTGTGAGGCTCTTAGTATTAGTCTGAATGAATTGTTGGCCGGTGAACGCCTTACTGGGGACGCATACACGGGAAAGGCGGAAGAAATTATGGTTGATTTGATGAAGAAAACAGAGGACTATGAGCTGGAGAAGAAGAAGGGGCGTAGAGGGTTTATTCTTGGAATCGTTATGCTTTTTGCGTTCTTTTTATTCTTGCTGTTTACAATGATGGGAAATTCATTAAGTGTCATTGCTCTTTATTTGGATATTCCATCTTTGCTATTTATTGTTCTAATGCTCTATATTGCATTATTTGCTGGAGGATGCACGAAGGATTTTCATCTGGCCTTCGCAACAATCATTGGAAGGAAAAGTATTTCTGATGATGAATTAGAAGAGAAGGTTCAGTCTATGGACTATGCATTAACTTATGCCATGAAGATGGTGCTACTGGGCTCTGTATTTACCACTTTAGTTGCAATTGTAGTTATACTAACTCAATTGGATGATTATTCTTCAATTGGCCCAAATCTTGCGGTTGCTATCTTAACACCAACCTATGCATTATTCTTTTCATTAATTCTCATGATTATGCGTGCACGCATTCATCGCATGAGATAAGCATGTATTCGCTGCATACGCTCGTCTAGCACATGATAGACGTCTTGTAGCGGCCAAGGCATTGTAAGTACATATTCACGGTCTTCCGGAGCTAGCCCTTCGAGGCGCTCTGTGAAGGCCGTTTTGTTTTTGTAGAGTTGTTTGCCGAAGTCTAGCTTTATGTATTTCTTATCAGAGGCATCAATTTGTTCTACTACGCGGCGCATGCTAATCTTGCCGTACTTATCCTGTTCCTTCACATAAGAAATGCGCTCGGTAATAGACTTTGGTTCTTCGAGGCAGATGATGCCGGTATTTACATAGTGTTCCCAGATGATAGCGGCTACCTTCTCTCGTGGGAGAGGGTAGTCCAGGTGCTTTTGAATCTCGGAGATGGACATACCGGTAGCTGCTAAGTGGCGCACCGCACCACCATCGGCAAAGTCCGTAATAAATTTTCCTAATGCTTCGTTAAACTCTTTACTCATGGTATATTCCTCAATCTATTTTCAATATATCAGAACTTGCGAAAAAGGGCATCAATAGGTATGGTATTAGGAGAGGATTTTACTATGAAAAAAGAAGAAAAAACAAATGTCATGCGCCTTCTAGACCAGAAGAAGGTGCCCTATACTATGCATAGCTATGCAGATCAGCCCTCCACCAATGGTGTGGAGATTGCCCAGATACTTGGACAGGATGTGGCCCGTGTATTCAAGACTTTGGTAACACAGGGTAAGACCAAGGCATATTACGTATTTATGGTTCCGGTGGCAGAAGAGTTGGATCTAAAAAAGGCCGCCAAGGCAGCCGGTGAGAAGTCCATCGCCATGATTCCGCAGAAAGAATTATTGCCGCTTACCGGATATGTGCACGGCGGATGTTCTCCAATTGGAATGAAAAAGCAGTTTCCAACATTTATCCAATCAGGGGCAGATGCCTTTGATACCATTATGTGTTCTGCAGGCAAAATCGGCTATCAGGTGGAAGCATCTTTAAGTGATTTGCAGAAAGTGGTTCGCATCGAGATGGCGGATATTATTGTGGATTAGAAGTAATTATTCAAGACGATACCATTCATTTATAGATTACAGAACGAGGATTGATTATGAATATGTCCGAGACAAGGATTCAACAATTTATCGAGGAACTTTCCTCTGATGCACCTACCCCAGGTGGCGGTGGAGCGAGTGGGCTTGTTGCTGCCTGTGGTATGGCACTTGGTAATATGGTACTTAGTCTTACCACCGGCAAGAAGAAGTATGCAGAATTCCAACCAGAGATTGAATCGTTGATTGCCAAAGCAAACAAGCTAACGGAACAGTTATTGTTGGATGTGGATGCAGATGCCAAAGCTTTTTTGCCATTATCCGAGGCTTATGGTTTGCCAAAGACAACTCCGGAAGAAATTACTTATCGTGAAAAGGTTATGGAGGAGGCACTGGTTGTGGCCAGCGAAGCACCCCTTCATATGATGGATGATATTATGCAGGCGATGCACTTAATCCATCGAATTGCAGAAATTGGAAGCCGATTGGCGATCTCTGATGCAGGAGTTGGCATTCAATGCTGTATGGCTGCCATTCGTGGCGCTTCACTGAATGTATTTATTAATACCAACCTTATGAAGAATCGTGATGTGGCAGCGGATATGAATCATCGAGCAGATTCGCTTCTTGCAGAGGCAGACTTAATCGGCAATCGCACCTATGAATTGGTATTGCAGGCGATTCGGCCAACAGAATAGTAGAGGATTAGAATGGAAGTATTAAAGGGAATTACGGTGGCAAATGCCATCAACGAGCAGATTATGGAGCAGGCCAAAGGCCTGGCACAGACACCAAAGCTTGCTATTATTCGTGTCGGTGAGCGTGGCGATGATATCGCTTATGAGCGTGGTGCCACTAAGAAGATGGAGAAGGTAGGCTTTCATTGTGAGCACTATACCTATCCTGCAGACATCACCAATGAGGACTTCTTGCAGGCTTTTGAGGAGATTAATGCAGATGCGTCCATTGATGGCATTCTCTTGCTTCGACCGCTTCCAAAGCATATTGATGAAGAGAAAGTGACGAGGCGCATTGCTCCGGAAAAAGATTTAGATGGCATTAGCCCTATGAATATGGCCAAAATCTATGCAGGAGATGCTACCGGATTCGCACCGTGTACCGCAGAGGCTGTAGTAGAAATGTTAGATTATGCAGGTATCGATTGTACCGGCAAGCGTGTTACTGTCATCGGACGAAGCTTAGTCATCGGTAAGCCGGTTACCATGCTTCTTATGAAGAAGAACGCCACCGTTACCGTATGCCATACCCGTACCAAGGATATGAAGGCGGAGTGCCAGCGGGCAGACATTGTTGTGGCGGCAGCAGGGGTTTCCAAAATGGTGGATTCTTCCTATTTGTCCGAGGGAACCATCGTTCTTGATGTGGGAATCAATGTGGATGCGGAGGGCAACCTAACAGGGGATGTAGACTTTGATTCTGCGTCAGAGAAGGTATCCCTGATTACTCCGGTACCGGGAGGTGTTGGTTCTGTAACAACTTCCGTATTAGCCAAGCATTTATTGCGGGCTGCACAAAATAAGCAACATAATATGTAAATAGTGGCAGAGAACGTTTTGGTTCGCTATAATAGAGCATTATAGGGGGCGATGTTTATGAAACAGCAGATATCCAAGAATCAGATGTGCCGATATCACGCTTTTTTGCATGAGGTCACAAGAAATGGGGACAACATGTTTTATTGTCGCGCCATGAATTCTGTAACGGATATCGATTATTATTGCTGCAAAGAATGCCCTTTGGCGAGAGAAATGTACCAGGACGAGGATGGTGTATATCATCCGACGTGCTGGTATTTTGATTTTTCGGCAGGATATACAAATACCTTGTCACCGGTGGAACAGAAGAATCGTATGAATGCATTGATTCAGGCTGGCTACACCGGAGAGTTTCCGGAGTATCTGGAACCGGAGGATAAGCGGTTCCAAGTAGTGGAGAGAGCTATTCGGTATGCGGCGGAGGCTCATCATGGTGCGTTTCGCAAAGGAAACCATCTTCCGTACATCATTCATCCTATGGAATGTATGATGCTGACCATGCAAATGACGGATGATGTGGATGTAATTGCGGCAGCGGCATTGCATGACGTGGTGGAAGATACCCCACGTACCTTGATGGATTTGGAAGAGACTTTTGGTAATAGAATTGCCGGGCTGGTTTCGATGGAATCAGAGGATAAGCGGGCTGGCCAGGACAAAGGGGATACGTGGAAAATCCGTAAGCAGGAGAACCTTGCAAGAGAAAAAACGGCCTCTCGAGATGCAAAGATGATTATGCTGGCAGATAAAATATCAAATATGAGAGCTACCTATCGGGATTTTCAGGTGGCGGGACATGACATCTGGCAGAAGTTCAATATGAAGGATGAGGCAGAGCAGGAATGGTACTATCGCAGCGTAGCTGAGGTGTTAAGCGACCTATCTGATCTGGATTTATATCAGGAATATCTGCGAATTTTAGACGCAGTGTTTGGTAGTTGACATATTTATAAGTTTACAGATAACGGTAGACTTTCTTGTGAAAATGTAGTACAATATTCTAGCAATAATCTATCGTTTTAAACGAGGAAAGGGAAGCATATGGCAGAGATTCACATGAATGTTGCGGTTAATACGCCACAACTTAATAATGCCACTGCATCTCTGAAGAAGGAAGCTTCTTCCATTTCGAAGCCTGTTGCAAAGCAAGTGAAGCCTGCAAAGGAAGAGAAAAAGGCTCAGCCGACGAAGAAGGAACCACTTAAGGAGCGAGTTCAGGAAGATAATATCGAGCGGGATATTGTTGCTGTTTCCACGGATGGAGATACAGTTGCAGTCAGCAAGGATAGCGAAGACACAAGTGCAGAATTGGCTCAACAGATTACCAGTTTTGCAGGCATATCAGATCAGCGCGTTCAGCAGATGTATCGCGATGGTCTCATTTCTATGAACACGTATAACAAGGTGATGGATTCTCGCAAGGCACACCGCCAGGAGATTATGGAGAAGGAGAATGATGCCTTACAGGTGGCTGCAGGAATAGCAGCTGCGAAGCGTCATGCGACACAAGAGGATATCATGGTAGAAGGACTGGAAGAGGATGGCAGCGAGACCATTTCTCCTAAGATTCGTTCTGACATCCTTACCAAATTGGAAGAACGGAACGCAAGTAGTGCGCGACGAGATGAAGAGAATCAGCGTTTGTGGGATTATCAGTTATTAGCTTAAGTGGAATCCACATGATAAGTATGCGAATAGAAACGCCTTCTAGTATAGAGGGCGTTTTTCTTTTATGGGATGATATTGACACGGTAGAAACATGCTTATAAGATAGTGGAAGAATCAAGGAAATAAGGGATTTATATGAAAGAATACAAGATTGTAGCTCCTTGCCATTTTGGTATGGAAGCCGTGTTAAAACGAGAAATTCAAAACTTGGGATATGAAATCGATGAGGTCTCTGATGGCCGAGTGATTTATCGAGGCGATGCCAAGGCGGTAGTGATGGGCAATATCCATCTTCGTACAGCAGAGCGCATCCTTCTTTTGGTAGGAAGCTTCCGAGCAACAACCTTCGAGGAGTTGTTTCAGGGTATCAGAGCTCTCCCATGGGAAGACTATATTCCGGAGGATGGCAAGTTCTGGGTAACCAAGGCCAACAGTATCAATAGTAAGCTGTATTCGGCACCGGACATTCAGTCTATTGCAAAAAAGGCAATGGTTGAGCGTATGAAGCAGAAATACCATTTGGACTGGTTCCCGGAAGACGGGGCAGATTACCCGGTACGTATTTTTATCCATAAGGATCAAGTGATGGTGACGCTGGATACCACCGGAGCTCCGCTTCACAAGCGTGGATATCGAACCCTAACCTCCAAGGCACCTATTGCAGAGACCATGGCAGCGGCACTGATTATGTTAACACCATGGCGTGGGGATCGAATCCTCATGGATCCATTCTGCGGAAGTGGTACCTTCTGTATAGAGGCCGCTATGATGGCAGCCAATATTGCACCGGGACTTCGTCGCGAGTTTACGGCAGAGGATTGGCCAGAGAACTTTCCACTTACGATGTGGGATGAGGTTCGCAAAGAAGCAGAAGCCAACATCAAATTGGATGTGGAGACCAATATTCAGGGATTCGACATCGATAGCAAGATGGTGGAAATCGCGCGGGAGAATGCAAAGCGTGCCGGCGTGGATGGATTGATTCACTTCCAGAGACGTGCTGTAAAGGATGCGGCTCATCCGAAAAAGTATGGCTTTATGATTACCAACCCACCATACGGTGAGCGTTTGGAAGATAAGGAAGCATTGCCGGAACTCTACACACAGTTGGGTGAGGCGTACCAGCGACTGGATAGCTGGTCCTTGTTCTTTATTACCAGTTACGAAGACGCCCAGAAGTACATGGGACGCAAAGCTGACAAGAATCGTAAGCTTTACAACGGAATGCTTAAGACTTATTTCTATCAGTATTTAGGACCTAAACCACCGAAGAGACAAGCATAGGAGAAGTATATGAAATTTACCAGACGGCTGACCATCTATGTGATGCTGTTAGCCATACTTATCCTGGTAAAACTGAATACATTTGGCGAAGATTATAGTTCGGTAGAGACCTTCCGTGGAGCACAGTTGGAAGAGGATGTTTTTTATCCTCTGATTGCGCGAAGCGTCAATGATGCCAATCTGTTACAGATTGTGTTGAACGATGAGACCTATCGGTTTTCCAATCGTGACGCTTACGTGAACGATCAGCTTCAGGTCATGGTATCCCCGGCGTTTGTGAGGGACTTTTTTTCCTGTAGTGCAAGGGTTTACGAGGGTAATCGACTGTTTTTGGAGCGAGGAGATGCTACACTAACTTTTTTTGCCGGACAGAATACTGCGTTGTACAACGAGGATATGGTAGAACTTGTTGGAATTCCAACAGTATATAATGACACGTTTTATGTTCCGCTACGTGATGTGTGCAAGATTTTGGAGTACAAATATCGGTGGAGCAGCAAGAATTATCGCGTTCAGATTATTGCTGATGAGGAGACAATGACGGTTCAATTGCCTCGGAATTATGACCTTCGCAAAAAGAATCGTACGGCCTCTATTCGCAATCAGGGCAGTCAGACGACCTGTTGGGCTTTTGCATCCATTGAGGCCATGGAATCCTCCCTGATGCCGGAGCAAAAAGCACAGTTTGATGAGAATCATATGATTGCTAATAAGCCATATGCTTACTCCGGACAGAATGGTGGAGATTACACCATGGCATTGGCATACCTATTGTCCTGGAAGGGACCTGTATCTACGGAGGATGGGGAGATTCATGCTCACGTGCAGCAGGCGCGGTTCTACGGGCAGGATGATATCGACGATATTAAGTGGGCAGTTTATCAGTACGGAGGGGTGTCAACTTCGATCTATGCCAATGTGGCAGGGGCAAGTCTGAAGGATTCCTCCTATTATAATGAACACACCAATTCCTATTGCTATATGGGCAGTGAATCACCGAATCATGACGTGGTGATTATCGGATGGGATGATGCCTATCGTTCCACCAACTTTGCCAACGATGTTCCCGGGGATGGGGCCTTTATTTGCCAGAACAGTTGGGGAACATCATTTGGTGATGAAGGGGTTTTCTATGTTTCCTACTATGACACGAATGTCGGCGATCAGGGTGTATCCTATGTGAACTTAGAGACTGCCGATAATTATGCGGACATTTATCAGTCAGATTTATGTGGCTGGAATGGCCAAATCGGATATAATAAAGAAGATGTAACTGCAGCAAATGTATATACTGCAAGAGCAGATGCACAGGTGGCGGCAGCAGGCTTTTATGCGCTGGATAAGGATACAACCTATGAGATTTATTTCGTAAGCAAATACGATGGAGTGAATTCTTTTGCAAAGCGTGTCAAGGTTGCTTCCGGAACAGCAAAGTATGCCGGTTATTACACGGTCGAATTTGACGAAGCCAAGCGCATCACCAAGGGCGAGGAATTTGCTGTAATTATTCACATTAATACTCCGGGGGCAGATCATCCGATGGCAATGGAGTATCAGTCGGCTCGTATGGAGGCCGGCTATGTAGATATCAAAGATGGATTGGGTTACATCAGCCGTAACGGCTTAGATTGGGAAAACGTTGAAGAGAAGGCAAGCGGTAATCTTTGCTTGAAGGCATATACCAAAATAAGCGAGTAAATCATACATGGAACGTAAGATTATCAATAGCATTACCATGGCATCAGTGGTTCTTACAATATTGTGCGGAGTAGTGCTGTATCTGTGTCCGAACCTTCATACGTCTGCAATGGAGCAGCAGGTGGCAATGACGAATGGTGTCAGTATGGGAGAGTCAGTTCTTGGACTGATTCGTGCCAATACGGAGATGACGCAGCAGTCACCATTGGAGGCCGAAGAACATCCTGTGATGCATCATTTACGGATGCAGATACCGGACAATGTTAATATTCAGCATATATCTTTTATAAACAATTATTTGTACAATACCATTCTGATCAAGGTTCCAGGTTTGGGTAATACGTATTTTTACGATTATCCTATGATTGGAAGCTGCAACCATATTGTAGATATGACATATGGCAGCGCCAACAATGTAGGTTTGATTGAGATAACCTTGGACAATGTTTATGAATTGACCTATACCTACGATGACAAATATATGTACATCGATTTCGTGAATCCACGGGACGTATATGACTATATTGTTGTAGTTGATGCTGGACATGGCGGAATTGATGTGGGATGCAGCCACAGTGGAGTGTTGGAAAAACAACTTACTCTGTCAATTGTTCAGAAGATGAAAGAGTACTTTGATCAGGATAACCATCGTATCGGTGTATACTATACACGCTTGGATGATTCGGATATGGCCCTGGCACAGCGTGTGGGGTTAGCTAATCAATTGGAGGCAGATTTGTTCCTAAGTGTTCATATCAACTCCACAGCAAGTGGTCGTACCTCTAGTATCCATGGTACAGAGGTTATGTACCGTGTCAGCGACACAACAGGACAATCCAAAGCCTTTGCGCAGAATTGTTTACAGGCGTTGTTAGATGGCATTGGAAGTAAGAGTCGAGGTGTCGTAGCAGGCGACGAGATTAAGATTGTCCGTACGGCAGAAATGCCGGTTGCATTGGTGGAGGTTGGTTATATCACCAATAAGGAAGAACTTCAATTGATGCAGACGGAAGAATATCAGGATAGGGCGGCAGAAGCCCTTTATCACGCAGTGGTACAGACATTAACAGAGAAGGAAGAATAATGAGTCAAAAGGTAATACTTGCAACGGGAAATCAAAATAAGGTACGAGAGGTTCGTCAGATTCTGGACGGGCTGGATTTGGATGTGCGTACCATGAAAGAAGAAGGCATTGCTTCTAATCCGGAGGAGACCGGAACCACTTTTGAAGAGAATGCAATGATTAAGGCACAGGCCATCGCTGATTTGGCGAAGGACGCCATTGTTTTGGCAGATGATTCCGGATTAGAGATTGATTACTTGGGCGGAGAGCCGGGAATCTATTCCGCACGCTATCTGGGAGAGGATACGTCCTACGATATTAAGAATGCCAAGCTGATTGAACGATTGGATGGTGTGCCGAAGGAAGACCGTACCGCACGATTTGTATGTGCAATGGCATGTATATTGCCGAATGGCAAATCATTCACCACCAGAGGTACCATTGAGGGATATATTGGATGGGAACCGGCAGGGGAAAATGGCTTTGGATATGATCCAATCTTCTATGTGGATGAATATGGCTGTTCTACGGCTCAGATGACGGCAGAACAGAAGAATGCCATCAGTCATCGAGGAAATGCATTACGTGCGCTTAGATTGGAATTGGAGAAAGAATGTTAGTACTTGTAATTAGTGATACACATGGACAGCATGAGCACTTGCAGGAGGTGCTGGACCGTGTGAATCCGGATGTGATATATCACGCCGGAGATGCCCAGGGATGGGAAGGTCGCATCCAGACTATGGCAGGATGCCCGTTATTTGCGGTGCGTGGTAACTGCGACTTTAACGTGGAATTACCATCGGACCGTGTTCTTGAATTGGGAGAACATCGAGTGTTTTTAACTCATGGTCACCTGTATGATGTGAGATATCATAATCATCGCTTGACGGAAGTGGCCAAGCGTAATGGATGTGATATTGCCATATATGGACATACCCATTGTCCGGAGAATATTGTGGAGGATGGTATCAGAGTTATTAATCCTGGAAGTTTGTCCCAGCCGAGACAAGAGGGCAGACGGCCATCTTATGCGGTATTGTATTTGGATGAACAGGACGAGGTAACGTCCAATATCGTGTATTTATAGGCCTTTGGATGGTAGAATGGCTGTGTCTGAATAGTTTGACAACAACATAAAAAGTACATCATTAATTTTTTTGAAAAAACTGTTGACATGGCCTGGTTTATTTAATATAATTTGTCTTGCGTTTCGGGTTAAAAGCTTGAAAACAACGGGGTGTGGCTCAGCTTGGCTAGAGCACCTGGTTTGGGACCAGGGGGTCGCAGGTTCGAATCCTGTCACCCCGACTTTGATAAGTAAATCATCAAAAATACTGTATATGATTTGCGGGTGTAGTTCAATGGTAGAACACCAGCCTTCCAAGCTGGATACGTGGGTTCGATTCCCATCACCCGCTTTTTTTATCACTACGTGTCCGTAGCTCAGTTGGATAGAGCAACGGCCTTCTAAGCCGTGGGTCGGGGGTTCGAATCCCTTCGGGCACATCGCTATGAGCACTTGGCATGATGGAGCGTAAGCGAACATCGAGCATAGTGCGATGCATACCGGACCCTTAGCGAGAACGAGCCGCAGGCGACGTTCGAGCTTAGTAGTCGCGGTACTTTTACTTAGTGGTAATTTATAATATGGTGGGTATAGCGCAGTTGGTTAGCGCGCCAGATTGTGGCTCTGGAGGCCATGGGTTCGAATCCCATTATCCACCCTTTCTAATTTAATTATTTCTGTGGCAATGTTGGGCTATCGCCAAGCGGTAAGGCACAGGATTTTGATTCCTGCATTCGTTGGTTCGAATCCAACTAGCCCAGTTTTTTAATCGCCGGTTATCCGGCATTTTCAATATATGGGATACTAGCTCAGTTGGTAGAGCACCTGACTTTTAATCAGGTTGTCGGGGGTTCGAATCCCCCGTGTCTCACGATAGTATAAGCCTTGTTACTTTACGAAGTAGCAAGGCTTTTTTGTTTGATTATGAAGCAATTATCCCAAGATAAAGTGGACGAAAAATAAAAGACGTAGTATACTACATGAAAGATAGTGCAAAATCTAATTACACACAATCGAAGGAGAGAAACTATGTTATTTACGATTCTTCTTTTTATTATTACTTTGCTTTATATTGCTGTATTAGAATTATCCAAAAACATTCTACTAGGCTGGTGCATTGCAATTGTGACAGCTGTTGGGTTGTTTGTCGGTAGACGATTGCTCATGAAAAAGAATTTATGGACCCGTAAGATTGCCGCTTTTTGTTGGGGTGCACTGGTGCTGGTGTTTGTAGTGAACTATGTCGTAACGGCACCGCCATATAAGAATGTTCCGGCAGTGGACATCAAGAACCCGAGGGCGACAGAGGTTGTACATGTGGAGCAGGGCGATTTGACCGGTGTGTATAACGCGGAAGAATCCGTTAAAGTATATGCAGGAATACCCTATGCAGCCCCTCCGGTGGGAGAACTTCGCTTCCGGGAACCGCAGGCACCAAAGTCTTGGGATGGCGTGCGTGTCTGCGATGAATTTGGCCCTATGGCCATGCAGGCACGCAGCAACACCATGTATGATAGCCTGTCTCACATTTTAGGCTGGCACGATTATCGTGTAAAGTTCGGTGATGAATACTTGGAGCCCATGAGTGAAGATTGCTTGTATCTGAACGTATTTGCTCCGGAAGGTAACTATGAAGAACCATTGCCGGTGTTATTTTACATTCATGGTGGAAGCTTATCCACCGGTCAGTCTTCTTACACCGAATATCGTGGAGAAGATTTGGCCAAGCGCGGTGTGATTGTTGTTAATTTCGCTTATCGCTTGAATGTTTTTGGTTATTATGCGGCAGATGATTTGAAGGTAGAGTCTGCCAATGGAACCACCGGTAATTATGGCTTGCTGGATCAGATTGCAGCGCTGCAGTGGGTTCATGATAATATCGCAGCCTTTGGTGGTAATCCAAATCAGATTACCATTGCAGGGGAATCCGCAGGAGCGTCTTCGGTAAATGCCATCTGTGTTTCTCCATTGAGTAAGGAACTGTTCCAATATGCGATTGCAGATTCTAGTGGTATTGTAGCCAAGAAACCATTTCATACCTTCCGCTCCTACGAAGACGCTACGGCTCAGGGTGATGTTGTGAGAGAGGAATTTGGGGTGAAGAGTTCAGCGGAACTACGGAGTATTTCGGCAGAAGAATTGCTGCAGACATTATCCAATCAGTCGGCTATGACTGTGGATTGCTATGCCATTGTAGAGCAGCCGTATCTTACTTATGAGAAGGGTGAAAACCACGAGAAAGCATTGCTGAATGGATTTAATGCAAAGGAAGCTGATGCATTCTTATTGGCTACAGAAGCAACCAGAGATAATTATGTAGAACTGTTGGCAGAAGACCTTGGAGAAGAGGCAGAGGCTATGGCAGAGGTTGTGCCATGGGATTCACCAGAGCGGGATCAGAAGTTTATTGTTGATGCCGGCGGCGAAGCTAAGGGTGCCCTAAATACAGCGTATTCAGCCATCTGGTTTAGTTATTCCCACTATGTATGGAATAATTACCTCATTGACCAAGGCGTGCCTTGCTACGAGTATTACTTTACGAAGACCAATAATAGTCTATCCAATTATCATGCCGGGGAACTACCATATGCTTATGGTAACTTGTGGAGACATCCGGGGTTATATGATGAGGAAGACTATCAGCTTTCAGATGTTATGCAACAGTATTGGGTGAACTTTGTCAAAACAGGCAATCCCAATGGTGAAGGCCTCCCGGAATGGAAGGATAGAGCAAAAGACCAGTCACAGCTTCTGCAGTTGGATACCAACATTCAGATGGTGGACGATCCTAACGAAGCGTTATATCAGGTGATTGATCAGTATCAGGCAAAACAATAGAAAAGAAACAAGAAAAAGGGACGTCATC
>JAILCW010000034.1 GCA_024690265.1 Lachnospiraceae bacterium
GCCAAAGTCTGAGAAACTGAACTCTTCTTCACTAGCTATGCTTTTATACCATGCCATTGTTTCGTCAATATTCGGTGTCTTCACTCCAGCGAAGTCTGCTATCTGTTTAATAATGGTAAGACCATAAGAAAAGTCCGCTGAAAAATATCTAGAATGCAAATCAGGAACCAGTCCGCCATCAACTTTGACCGTTGGCGTAGTCAACCCCTTGAAAGCTGTAATTGATGAGATCTTCTTTGTCATCGCATCTGCTGTTGAGCTTTCGTAATGCATACGAAGTGACTTCACATAATGAAGCTCAAACTCTGGCAACGCACGGCAGATTGCTTGCACCTCTTCATCACATGCAATAAGTAATTCAGATGACGCATCATCCCACTCCTCATAAAAGAGAGGCACAGAATCGTACACAACCCCTTCGTGCCAATCACCAAACAATGTCCTTAACCTGGTCGTATGAAGGATGGGGTTGGACGGTGTCATCGTTAGGTTTAGGAAGTTAGGAATCGCTTTAGTCTTCATATCGAATATATTTCCGATTAGTTCCGCACATTTTTCTGCATTATTCCTAGGTATAGAGGCCACATGCAGTTCATCTCGATAACCTATAGACCTGACCGTTTTCCCTTTTTGTACCAACCGCGCTATCGCGGGAACACGTTCAATCCCGAAGAATATATTTCCCCGCTCGATACACTTTTTAAAGGCGCATTCACTTCCTCCATTGCCAGGCACTACACCAATTATGGATTTAGCGTAGGAATACTCAAAAATCATTTCTGCCACAGTTTTCATCATTGTTGCAGGCACTGTGACCATAATTAAATCCGCTTCCTTGAACGCTATCGCTGGATCAGCTGTGGCCAACTTAATATCACCTTCATGCATTGTTGTACCTGTTTCATTCACAATATTCAGGTGTCCGTCAAAAAGTTCAGGCTTTGATGTGTAAACCGTTACATCATGACATTTTTCCGCACAGTGTACAGCAAACTGGGTTCCAATATTGCCCCCACCTACAATTGTAATCTTCATTGTGCAGAATCTAACTCCTTCTTTATTGCATTAATCAGAACATCATTCTCTTCTGTGTTCCGTATAGCCAACCGTAAATAGTTTCTTCCATTAGTTTTCGTAGTTAGTTCCTTAATCAGAAGATTGTGCCTAATCAAAAGTCTCTTTAACAATTCTTTCGGGCTGATGCCTTCTTCCAACTCCACCATAACAAAGTTTGCCTGTGACGGAATCACACGTACACCTTTAATCTTAGCGAGTTCTGTTTGGAATCTTGCGCGTTCCGCCCGTATTTTTACTAGTGCCGCAGCGTAATCTTTCTTGTACTTTTCCTCTATCTGCATATAGAACTCACCAAAGGAGTTTATATTCCAAATCGCCACATCCTTTTTCATCTTGGCAACGGTATCCTCATCGCCGGACGCAAGTACCCCCAAGCGAAGTCCAGGAACTCCATATGATTTAGAAATACTTTTCATCACATATAAATGAGGGTTATTACTAAGAATGGACTGCTCAATCAATGTGCTGTTCTCTTCATCAGCAAAGTCTACAAACGACTCATCAATTATGACACGAATTCCTTTCTCCCTACTCCAGTCAATCAGTCGGATAAGCTCTGGCTTGGGGATATAGTTCCCACTCGGATTATCCGGGTTGATAAGAATCAGGTTTTGTATACCCTTATCGGCAAAATATGCCATGATATCATCTGCTGTATAGGAATAATCCTTATTATCCGGCGTAAAATCGATAGAATTATCCCTCTCATAACGATTTGGGTACTCATCGAAAGTCGGACGGATAAAACCGACATTACCATTCAAATATCCCATAAGACTCTTTATCAACTCTGCAGCGCCATTACCTACAAGAATGTCCTCCTGATGCACACCGAAATTCTTAGCCGCCAGCAGGCTGTTTACGCGCATACCAGGTGGATACTCAGTAAGAAGCGTATCAAAATTCGCCCTAATTTCATCCTTCATCTTTTCAGGAGGGAAATAAGGATTTACAAGATAGCAGAAATCAAGCAGTTTAGGATAGCGCCAATATCCGCCATACCTGCCCTGCATCAACTTCACCCTCTCATCTTCATCTGGCGAAAAAATGGACTCTGCAATATCCAGATCCTGAATATCATCAATCTCATACCATCTCTGACCATCCAAACGCTTTGCCTTGATCTCCGGATTATCTAACATAGTGATTACGCGTAGAACCTGCTCATAGTATTCGTTCTGTCCCAACGCTGACTGATAAGCATCCAAGAACGGTACGTAGTGCGTCTCAGAAAAATGTTTACTAAATTTGTATAGATTAACCGTTTTATTATAATCTTTGATTTCGTTAAACTTGAATTGTTTCACTGAAACGAATGCTTCAATACGGTCATCCTCACCTAGTTTCACACAAGTTCCGTCCATCCAGGATTCATATTTATCGACTAATGCAAGCGTCTCACGCGGATCAGACACCAGCGCATCAAGAACAG
>JAILCW010000073.1 GCA_024690265.1 Lachnospiraceae bacterium
GTATTACAGCAGGGGCTTCCACCCCAAATTATATTATTCAGGAGGTTCAGAGAGAATGTCTGAAATGAGTTTTGACCAAATGTTAGAGGAGTCATTCAAGACTATTAGAAATGGAGAAGTGGTTGAAGGTACCGTTATTTCTGTTAAACCAGATGAAATCGTACTTAACATTGGTTACAAGTCTGATGGTATTATTACCAGAAGCGAGTACACCAATGATAATAACTTAGACTTAACCACTGTTGTTTCTGAGAATGATACCATGGAAGCAATCGTTGTTAAGGTTAATGACAGCGAAGGACAGGTTGTTCTTTCCTACAAGAGACTTGCACAGGAGAAGGGCAACAAGAAGTTAGAAGAAGCTTTTGAGAACAAGCAGGTATTAAAGGCTAGGGTTGTTCAGGTATTGAACGGCGGATTAAGCGTTGATGTTGACGGCGCTCGCGTATTTATCCCAGCAAGCCTTGTATCTGATTCTTTTGAGAAGGATTTGACCAAGTATGATGGACAGGAAATTGAGTTCGTTATTACTGAGTTCAATCCTCGCAAGCGTAGAATTATCGGTGATCGTAAGCAGTTATTGGTTGCTGAGAAGTCTAAGGTTCAGAAGGAATTATTAGAGAATATCAAGGCTGGTGACGTTATCGACGGTACCGTTAAGAACGTTACTAACTTTGGCGCATTTATTGATTTGGGCGGCGTTGATGGCTTGCTTCACATTTCTGAGATGTCTTGGGGACGCGTTGACAATCCATCCAAGTTGTTCAAGAACGGTGACAAGGTTACCGTATTTATTAAGGAGATTAACGAGACCAAGATTGCTCTTTCCATGAAGTTCCCAGACAAGAATCCTTGGAATGGAGCTTCTGAGAAGTTCGCAGTTGGTAACGTAGTTACTGGTAAGATTGCTCGTATGACTGATTTTGGTGCTTTCGTTGAGTTGGCTCCTGGCGTTGATGCTTTGTTACATGTTTCCCAGATTTCTAAGGATCATGTTGAAAAGCCAGCTGACGTATTAAAGGTTGGTCAGGAAATCGAAGCAAAGGTTGTAGAGTTCAAGGAAGAGGATCACAAGATCAGCCTTTCCATGAAGGCTCTTCTTCCAGATGCTGATAACAACGATGACAATGCTGAATATGCAGATGTTAACGTTGAGGAACTTGCTGACGAGCAGTAATTTTTTCAAAATCTAACAACATAAAAGGGGTAAGGTGTATGGACAATTACGAGGAATTTAAATCAGATGTGCTTCGTCTTACAAAAATAGACTTGAGTGCTTATAAAGAAAAGCAGATGCGCCGACGTATTGATTCTTTGGTTACTAAGCACGAGTGCAAGTCTTATCCGGAATATGTGAAGCTGTTAACTACCGACAAGACGGTGTTTGAGGAGTTTGTTAACTTCCTTACCATCAATGTTTCTGAGTTTTATCGTAATACAGACCAGTGGAAGTTGTTGACTGGTGAGTATGCGCCTGAATTGATTCAGAATTTCGGTACGAATCTCAAGATTTGGAGCGCAGCTTGCTCTACCGGTGATGAGCCCTATTCTCTCGTAATGGCTTTATCTGACTTGATTGATATTAATAAGATTACGATTTATGCTACCGATTTGGATAAGCAAGTAATTGCTCAGGCTAAGACCGGTATCTACTCTGAGAAGAGTATTGCTGGTGTTCCTGATGATAAGAAGAAAAAGTTCTTCACTAAGATTGGAGAATCTTCTTATCAGATTTCCGATCAAGTAAAGAGTCGTGTACGTTTCCAAGAGCATAATTTGCTTCGTGATGCGTATCCGAAGGATTATCACCTTATCGTTTGTCGTAATGTTTTGATTTATTTCACAGAAGAAGCGAAGCATGACGTATATGAAAAGTTTGCTGCTTCACTTGTTAACCATGGATTGTTGTTTATTGGAAGTACCGAACAGGTTATGGACTACAAGAATCTTGGTTACAAACGTAGATCATCTTTCTTCTATGAGAAGGATGTATAAGTAATACCTAATTCCTGAATAATAAAACCGCTACATGATAATCATGTAGCGGTTTTTCTATGCTTTTAAATAGGCAATTAAATAGGAGATAATTGGGAAAGTGTCCCATGAAATGTCAGAGCAATCGATGTAGCGCTCTTTGCTCTTGTAAGACTCTTGAAAAAGATGCTGACTGAAGGACTCAATATATCCGGCTGTTGGCAGAGGCAAGAAGAAACTGTCTTTTTTAACGCAACAGTTTTCTTTGGTGGCTCGTTGCTTTTCGGATTTTGGAATCGTATCTGCCAATACTTTCGGGATAATCATATCCTCTGCAGGGAGATAGATATAATCTTTGTAGTTTTCGTAATAGTATCGCATGGTTTGCTTCTTTGGATACAGGATTCCTTGGAATGCACAATCATAAAGTTTTAAATAGAGATGTTCCTGGCGATAGATAATTGGCTTGGGGACACCATATTGTAATGTGCCCTGAAATACAATTTCGTTTTCGATGTTTTGCATGTTGGTTATGACATAATTATCTTTGCGATATAAGTAGCCTAATTGCAATAAAGGAAGTAGACGAAGCATTCCTTTTACATCATCGAAATTATGCTGTTTCAGTAACTGCAATCCTTCTTCGTTGGGGCATTCATCATAGGCTTTGTAGATAGGAATCAATTCTCCGCCATTATAGATGTCCTCTCGATGGATTCCAAGATAGTTTTCCAAGTCTTTTTGCTTGTAATGATCTAGTTGTATCAAGTGTCGGAAGGACTTAATGTACAAGTACAGATCAAAAGCAGGCATAGTAGTAAAATCAATTGTTACACCGTGCTTTGTTGCACGCTTTTCGATAAAAGGAATATCAAAATGATTGCCGTTAAAGGTAAAACACTGGTTCTTGCTGCAAAGCAATTCTGAAAAGGCTTCTAATAAAGCCTTTTCCTCATGTCGATGTTCAGCAAACAATAAGGTAATGGTTGCGGAGTCCTTGGCAAATGTGGCGCAACCAATCATGTAAATATTACAATATTCTGCTTTGAAGCCAGTAGTTTCAATATCAAAGAATAGGGTATCTTCCAGTGGGAGAGACATTCCCGGAATTGCTTCTTGGGTGTTGATGCCTGGTATATTAATTGGAATAGTTTCTGTCCAAGTTTTCATTTGAAGTCTCCTTATTACGCGCATTATTATAGCATGAAAAATAGTTAGGCGTATATAACAAAATGATTTATAATAAGTACGTGAAAATGTACAAAAAACTAGGCGAAAAAAAATAGACTGCTGTGAAAAAATGCTATAATTTATGTAAGTATGTTACGAAATTCTAAGAAAGAGGGGGTATATGAATGGGTCTAAAGACTTTTCCAGGTGGTGTCCATCCATATGATGGCAAAGACCTATCCAAATCTAAACCAGTAACAGAGTATCTACCAAAAGGAGACTTAGTCTTCCCACTTTCTCAGCACATTGGTGCTCCTGCAACCCCGATTGTTGCTGTTGGAGACGCCGTATTACGTGGACAGAAGATTGCAGAAGCGTCCGGTTTTGTTTCCTCTGCGATTTTTTCTTCCGTTTCCGGTACGGTTAAGGCCATTGAGCCTCGACGCACAACAACCGGTGACATGGTGAATTCCATTGTTATTGAGAACGACGGTGCTTTCACAGAGGTTGAATACCAGGAATGCGATGATGTTTCCAAGTTATCCAAAGAGGAAATTATCGAACGCATCAAAGAAGCCGGTGTTGTTGGTATGGGTGGAGCCGGTTTCCCGACACACGTCAAATTATCTCCCAAGGAACCAGACAAAATAGAATACATTATTGCGAATGGTGCAGAATGTGAGCCTTATTTGACTTCTGATTATCGCAATATGATGGATGAGCCGGAATTGTTAATCGGTGGTATGAATATTGTTTTGTCCATGTTCCCTAATGCGAAGGGTGTTATTGGTATTGAAGATAACAAGCCGGATTGCATTGAAAAGCTTCGTAAGCTTTGTGAATCTGAGCCACGTATCGATGTTCAGCCATTAATGACCAAGTATCCGCAGGGTGGTGAGCGCCAGTTGATTCATGCCGTTACGGGACGTGATATCAATTCTAAGATGTTACCGGCAGATGCAGGTTGTATTGTAGATAATGTGGAGACTTTGATTTCCATTTATCGCGGTGTTAAGCAGGGCCGTCCTGTTATTACACACAACTTTACGGTTACCGGAGATGCCGTTTGCAATCCACAGAACTATCGCGTTTGCGTCGGTACTAACTTCCGAGAATTGTTAGAAGCAGCCGGTGGCCTGAAGGATTGTGGTGTTCAGAAGATGATTGCCGGTGGTCCTATGATGGGATTCGCTTTGTTTGATTTGGATGTTCCGATTACCAAGACAACCTCAGCGCTTCTTTGCTTTAGCGAGGATGAGGCTAGCAAATTTGAGCCTACTGCTTGCATTAACTGTGGACGTTGTGTGGAAGCTTGCCCGGAGCGTTTGATTCCATCCCGATTGGCTGATTATGCAGAGCATGGTGACAAAGCAACATTTGAAAAGTGGTATGGATTGGAATGTATTGAGTGTGGCAGTTGTAGTTTTGGCTGTCCGGCACGTCGTCATTTGGCACAATCCATTAAGACAATGAAGAAGCTTGTTCTGGCAGACAAGCGTAAGAAATAGAGAGGAGGATGTACATCGTGAGTGACTTATTACATGTGACTTCATCACCTCATGTACGAGGCAAAGACGACACACAGAGAATTATGCTATATGTCATCATCTCCTTGTTACCAGCAACTGTTTTTGGTATCTGGAATTTTGGCGTGCATGCGTTGATTCTGATCATTGCAACCATTGCATCCTGTGTTTTGTCTGAATATATTTATGAGCGTTTACTACACAAAAAGTCCACTATCCGTGATTTGAGTGCAGTAGTAACCGGCTTATTGTTGGCATTGAACTTCCCAAGTACCATTCCGGTATGGATGGCTGTTTTGGGTGGCATGTTTGCTATCATCGTTGTAAAGATGCTTTTTGGCGGCTTAGGACAGAATTTTATGAACCCTGCCCTTGGTGCTCGATGCTTTTTGGTTATTTCTTTTACCGGTTATATGACGGATTTCTCCGGATACAAGGATTATGTTGATATTTTTGCATCTGCAACTCCATTACAGACCATCAAGGCTGGTGGAAGCGTAGATGTTATGCGAATGATCATTGGTACTACACCGGGAACTATCGGTGAGACCAGTGCGATTTGTTTACTAATTGGAGCAATCTTCCTGATTCTTATGGGAGTGATTGATTTACGGATTCCGGGTACTTATATCCTGACCTTCGCCATCTTCGCGCTACTATTTGGTGGTCATGGTATGGACTTTAGATATCTGGTTGCTGAGATTTGCGGTGGTGGATTGCTGATTGGTGCTTTCTTTATGGCAACTGATTATGTGACGTCCCCAATTACACCAAGTGGCAAGATTGTATATGGTATTATCCTTGGCCTTTTGACCGGCATTTTCCGTATCTTTGGTGCTAGCGCAGAGGGCGTATCCTACGCCATCGTATTTAGTAACTTGCTTGTTCCATTGATTGAGCGTTGGACAGTTCCAAGAGCCTTTGGAATTACTCGTCCAAAGAAGGGAGGGGAAGCATCATGAAAAATTCTTTGCTAAAGGATGCAATGATTCTTACCGCCATTACTCTAGTTGCAGGCTTGGCTTTGGGACTTGTTTACGAGATTACCAAGGCTCCGATTGCCAAGGCAGAGGCAGATGCCCAGGCTAAGGCTTATCAGACAGTATTTGCTGATGCTGTTTCATTCGAAGAACTGGATGGATTTGACGCTGCAGAAGCTACCAAGTTGGTCCAGGACGCCGGATATACAGAGGATGATATTGTTGGCGTTGTGGCTGCAGAAGACGGCTCCAGCCAGGCTTTGGGCTATGTGATTACGGTAACTAGTCATGCCGGATATGGCGGAGATATTACTTTCTCTGTTGGAATTACCAATGATGGCAATATTAATGGTTATTCTATTACTTCCATTAGCGAGACGGCTGGACTTGGTATGAAAGCTACCGAATCTAAGTTTTCTGGTCAGTTTGTGAACATTCCGGTGGATACTTACACGGTAACCAAGACCGGTAAGTCAGCAGACAACGAAATCGATGCGATTTCCGGTGCGACGATTACATCTCGTGCTATGACCGGTGGCGTAAACGCAGCGGTTTGTTACTTTGAATCATTAACAGGAGGTGCTGCTCATGAATAAGAATGTAGAACGCCTGTATAACGGTATTATTAAGGAAAACCCGACCTTTGTATTGATGCTGGGAATGTGTCCTACCTTGGCTGTTACCACATCTGCCATCAATGGTTTAGGAATGGGTTTATCAACCACAGTTGTTTTAACCCTATCTAATATTATTATTTCAGCACTTCGTAATATTATTCCGGATCGTGTGCGTATGCCTGCCTTTATCGTGGTTGTTGCTTCTTTTGTAACCATTGTACAGTTTTTGGTTCAGGGATTTGTTCCGAGTCTTTATTCCGCGCTTGGAATCTATATTCCGTTGATTGTTGTTAACTGTATTATTTTGGGACGTGCTGAGAGCTATGCTTCCAAGAACCCGGTATTACCATCCTTGTTTGATGGCCTTGGCATGGGTCTTGGATTTACCATGAGCTTGACGGTGATTGGTTTGGTTCGTGAGCTTCTTGGTGCCGGTCAGATGTTTGGTGCACAGGTATTACCTATTGCAGATGCTTCTACCGGAACCATTGGTTATACTCCAATTACCATTTTCATTCTTGCACCTGGAGCATTTTTTGTATTGGCTATTTTGGTGGCTGTTATGAATGTGGTTCGTAAGAATGCGGAAGATAAGGGTAAGCCTCTTGCGGCTCCGAGCGGATGCTTGGCCGGTGATTGTAGCAGTTGTGCTGCAGCTTCACATTGCAGTGGACATTCAGTAGATAAGAAAGGAGAAGCAGAATGAAAGAATTACTGATTATATTGATTAGCTCCTCCATCGTGAATAATGTTATTTTGAGCCAGTTTTTGGGTCTTTGTCCGTTCTTTGGTGTTTCTAAGAAGGTTGAGACCGCTGCAGGAATGGGTGGAGCAGTTGTTTTCGTTATTACCATCGCATCCTTTGTTACGGGTCTGTTGTATAACTTTATCCTGGTTCCTACTGGATTTGAGTACTTGCAGACCATTGTATTTATCCTTGTAATTGCCGCATTGGTTCAGTTTGTAGAAATGTTCCTTAAGAAGAATGTGCCTTCTTTGTATCAGGCTTTGGGCGTATATTTGCCTCTGATTACAACCAACTGCGCAGTTCTTGGTGTGGCTTTAAAGAACGTATCCAATGGCTACAATATTTTGCAGGGTGTGATTAACGGTTTTGCAACTGCCGTGGGATTTACCATTGCCATTGTTATCATGGCAGGAATCCGCGAAAAAATCGAATATAACGATATCCCAACACCATTTAAGGGATCTGCGATCGTACTGGTTACCGCCGGTTTGATGGCAATTGCCTTCTTTGGTTTCTCGGGTGTCATTTAAGGAGGGAGACTATGAGTATCACAGGAGTACTTTTAGCAATGGTTATTGTTGGTGCTACGGGCTGTCTAATTGGTTTCTTCCTTTGCTTTGCATCTGAGAAGTTTAAGGTTGAGGTAGATGAGCGCGAGACCGCTATACTTGGCGTTTTGCCTGGCAATAACTGTGGTGGTTGTGGATATGCCGGATGTTCCGGTTTGGCTGCTGCAATTGTTAAGGGCGAGGCACCGGTTAATCAGTGTCCCGTTGGTGGGGCACCGGTGGCTGCACAGATTGGCGAGATTATGGGTGTTGCTGCTGAAGAGGGAACTCGTCAGGTGGCATTTGTAAAATGCGCAGGAACCTGCGAACAGGCCAAGAATCGTTATGAATATGCTGGAACAGAAGATTGTACCGCTATGGCTTTTGTACCGGGCGGCGGCCCGAAGTCCTGTAACTTTGGCTGTATGGGATTTGGTTCTTGTGTCAAGGCATGTCCTTTTGATGCCATTCATATTATTGATGGTATTGCAAAGGTTGACAAGGAATCTTGTAAAGCATGTGGTAAATGCATCGAAGCTTGTCCGAGACATTTGATTGAGTTTATTCCTTATGAGGCTTCTTATGCTGTTGCTTGTTCTAGCAAGGACAAGGGCAAGGATGTCATGCAGGTATGCCAGACGGGATGTATTGCTTGCCACTTATGCGAGAAGAATTGTCCGGTTGGAGCCATTACAGTAACGGATAACATTGCTCATATCGATCAGTCCAAGTGTACCGGATGTGGAGCTTGTGCCGAGAAGTGCCCGAAGAAGATTATTCATCCTCTTTTGCAGGTTGCTGTTGTAAAGGAAGCATAATATGTTTTGGGGAATTGTAATTGCGATTGTTTTTATACTTATTTTGGTTATATCTGTGTATTTGGCTAGATTTACGGTATATGGACGTCGTCAAACCATGGAAGAGTCCTGGCAATGGCAGATGGAACATTCGCCTGCAACCCAAATCTTAAAGCCTTCGGATTTCGTAGAATATACGGTTACCGGTGAGGATGGCTATGTATATCATTGCGCATTTTATCAAGCAAAGCGGCCAACGAATCGTTATGTTATCTTGGTACATGGTTATACAGATACCCGTTGGGGTATGCTGAAGTATCTACAGTTTTATGCTTCGTTGAACATTAACTGTATTCTATTTGATCAGCGTGGCCATGGATTGAACGAAAGAACCTTTTGTACATACACAGTCAAAGAGTGTGGCTGTTTGAAAACGATATATGAAGATTCACTACAGCGCTATGGCCGAGATATTCATCTGGGGCTTCATGGTGAGTCTCTTGGAGGAGCTACAATTTTGGAATTTATGAAATATGGTCTTCCGGTGGATTTCTATGTAGCTGATTGTGGCTTTGTTGATTTGATGCATGTGTTAAAGCATGGACTACACGCTATGCATTTACCGTCCTTTTTGGTATATACGGCGTCTGTTTGCTCTAAGGTGATGTTTGGCTTTACCTTTGGTAGTGTGAAGCCTCTTATGCATGTTGTTGGCAATAAAGTTCCAATTTTGTTTATGCATGGAGCAGAAGATGATTTGATTCTTCCAAGCCACAGCCAAAGCGCTTATGATGTATGCAAGGGTGAACGCTATATTCATCTCTTTGAAGGTGCAGGACACGCCCAGAGTGCGGAAGTATGTCCCCAGAAGTATCGGGAAGTGCTAGAAACATTCTTACGAAAGATTGGATTCATTTAATGAATATGTAAAGGCAAAGGTGTATGTTGCATCTTTGCCTTTTATTATGGCAGGGATTGCTAGTGATTTTTTTGCAAAAATATGGTAAAGTTTTGCTTAGTGTTTTAAGGAAAAGGAAAAGAGAATGAAGAGAGATTTTTCAACAGTAAAGCGTGTTGTAATTAAGATTGGTTCGAATTCACTGACCCATCCGAATACCGGCCGATTGGACTATATTAAGTTGGAGAGACTGGCCATGGAACTATCTGATTTGCGTAATCGCGGATTGGATGTATGCCTGGTTTCCTCTGGTGCAATTGCAGTTGGACGTCAGATGCTTGGCGTTCATAATCGTCCGGATTCTTTGCCACAGAAGCAGGCATTAGCATCAGTAGGACAGGCAAGACTGATGGGAATATATCAGAAGTACTTTTCTGAGTATACCCAGACTGCCGGCCAGGTGTTGATGACCAAGAATACCATTCTGGATAATGTATCGCGTAAGAATGCTCAGAATACCTTCGAGGAATTGTTTTCTATGGGGGTAATTCCGGTAGTTAATGCTAATGATACGGTATCCACCTACGAGATCCAGTTTGGTGATAATGATACGCTGTCTGCTATTGTTAGTTCCTTGGTTGGGGCTGACTTGTTGATTTTGTTATCGGATATTGATGGATTATATACCGACAATCCACGTACGAATCCGGAGGCGAAGCTAGTTCCGATTGTGTATGAATTGGACGAGCAGACCCTTGGAATGGGAACCTCAGATACCGGAAGTGATGTTGGAACCGGAGGAATGGAGACCAAGCTTCGTGCTGCCCAGATTGCTACAGCATCCGGTGCAGATATGATTATTGCCAATGGAGCAGATTTGTCTGTGCTTCATCGTATTTTTGAGAATGAAGAGGTTGGTACATTGTTTTTGTCGAACTACGATGAGGATTTTTATATCGTAGATATGATTGAGGATAATATTGGATAATCAAACTATTCGTCAACAGAATCGCATACTTAGGCATAATCTGTCGATAGGGGATATCAAGGCTTTATCTCTTCGACTGATGTCGCATGTGCAGGATTATTTCTTGCAGGATGATGATTATAACAGCTTCCTGTGCTATTATCCCTTTCAGGGTGAAGTAGATTTGCGCCCGCTCTACGTGGAGTTACTGCGCAACAATCATCAATTATATTTCCCTGTGACTTCCGATAATCAGATTACTTTTTACCGTGTGTATTCGATGTCGGATTTTCGACCGGGTACCTGGGGAATCATGGAGCCTACCTCCATGGAGCCTTTTGAAGAATGTGAGAATGTTTTAGCTTTTACCCCGGGGGTTGCGTTTTCCGAAGATGGTGAACGCTTGGGCTATGGCGGCGGTTATTATGACCGTTTTTTTGCGAATCATCCGGATATTACACGATTAGGGATATGCTATGAGATGCAATTATCTTCGGATATTCAGGTGATGGAATGGGATGTTCCGATGCACTATGTGGCAACGGAGCAGAGGGTTTATACGAATAAACACAATTGGAGTTTTTGATACAATGGATTTTATGGATTTGGATACAATTGATTTGACAATGTCTGCTCCGGAAGAAGAGCCGAATCGTCAGTATTATTATATGGCTTTGGCACGTAAGAAAATAGCAGCACTGGCGGATACCCTTGGTCGAGGATTAACTGCTCACGTTACTACTTTTGGTTGCCAGATGAATGCTCGTGATTCTGAGAAGTTAGAGGGTATTCTGAAGGAAGTTGGATATGAAATCATTGACTCCGAAGAAGCTGATTTTGTAATCTATAATACCTGTACCGTTCGAGAGAATGCCAATAATAAGGTTTATGGTCGCCTTGGCTATTTGCATGGCAACAAGAAGCACAATCCGCATATGATGATTTCTCTTTGTGGTTGCATGATGCAGGAAGAGGAAGTGGTTGCCAAATTACAGGAAAGCTACCGCTTTGTAGATTTGATTTTTGGTACACATAATCTATATAAGTTTGCAGAGTTGCTTTGTAATGCGCTTGATTCCGATCGTATGGTGATTGATATCTGGAAAGATACGGATATGATTGTGGAGAATCTTCCGATTCAGCGTAAATATTCCTTTAAGTCCGGCGTTAATATTATGTTTGGATGCAATAATTTCTGTAGTTATTGTATCGTTCCTTATGTTCGAGGACGTGAGCGTAGTCGCAAGCCACAGGAAATTATTCGAGAGATCGAACGTTTGGTAGCCGATGGTGTCAAAGAGGTGATGCTGTTAGGTCAGAATGTGAATTCCTATGGCAAGAATCTTGATCCACAGGTGAGCTTTGCTGAGTTATTAGAAGAGATTACACATATTGATGGATTAGAGCGTATTCGTTTCATGACTTCCCATCCGAAGGATTTATCTGATGAGCTGATTCAGGTGATGGCTTCTTCTCCGAAGATTTGTCATCATATGCATCTGCCTTTACAGTCCGGTAGCGACCGCTTGTTACAGGAGATGAATCGTCATTATTCCAAGGCACAGTATTTGTCATTAGTAGATAAGCTGCGTGCTGCTATTCCTGATATTGCAATAACAACAGATATTATCGTTGGGTATCCTGGGGAAACGGAAGAGGATTTTCTTGATACCATGGATGTTGTTAATCAGGTAAAGTATGATAGTGCTTTTACTTTTATTTATTCCAAACGTACCGGTACACCTGCTGCACGTAAGGATGACCAGATTCCGGAAGAAATTACCAAAGAACGTTTTGATCGCTTGTTAGAAGTCGTTCGTGCCCATGGACAGGAGCGTGCCATGGCATATACCGGTACTATTCAGAGAATTTTAGTAGAACAGATGAATGAACAGGATGAACATTTGGTAACGGGACGTATGGACAACAATTCTGTGGTTCATGTGCCCGGAGATGCTTCTATGATTGGTACGTTTATAGATGTTCGTCTCGTTGAATGTAAAGGATTCTATTATATCGGTG
>JAILCW010000101.1 GCA_024690265.1 Lachnospiraceae bacterium
ATTCTGCTATCGCTATCGGTGCAGCTCAGGTGCTTGGCTTTACCTTGATGGAGAACTTCCAGGCTCCGTTTTTGTCTGATTCTGTGAAGGAGTTCTGGAACCGCTTCCACATTTCTTTGAATACCTGGTTCCGTGATTATATCTTTTATCCGGTGCTTCGTTCCGAGGGCATCAAGAAGCTTCGTAAAAGCCTGAAAAAGACCGGCCACAAATACTGGTCCAACATGTTGCCGACCATCATTGCATCCTATGTAATCTGGCTGGTAAGTGGATTCTGGCATGGTGCCGACTGGGCATTTGTACTGTGGGGTCTTATTACCGGAACCTTCCTGGTAATCGAGGAGACCATCGGCAAGAAGCTGGGTGACTTTAACCGCGCCCATAAGGTACCCATTGACAGCGTACCGTTCAAGGTACTTCGCAAGATTTTCGTGGTATTGTTCTATGCCTATACCATGATTTATTTCCGTGCCGCTAATATCGGCCTGGCACACCGTTACCTGCATCAGATGCTGACACAGTTCCATGCACCGGAGGGTGGACTTCATTACCTGGGCAACATGGGCATGAATGTGTTGGAGTACAAGATTGTCTTTGTCTCCATTCTAGTGTTGTTTGTTGTGGATGCGTTTATTTACTTCAAGAACCTGCGATTCGACGCCCTAGTAGCGAAGCTTCCATTGGTGGTTCGTTGGGGCATCCTCCTTGTGATGTTTACTGCGGTTTGGGTACTGGGTATCTATGGACCGGAGTTTAGTTCCGAAGCGTTTATTTATTTCCAGTTCTAGGAGGCTATGTGATGAAGAAGAATATAATCAAAATCGTCTGCTTCCTGGCAATCCTTGCTTTTGGAACAGGTATTATCAATCATGCACTTTGCTGGAAGGATTCTCTGGGAATCCGCCAGTTCTACAATATGAAGGACGAGCCTATGGACGTTATGTTCTTTGGCTCATCCCACGCGGAGTATGGTGTCAACACCTCTTATCTCTGGGATGATTACGGTATCGCCGCTTACTCCATGACCGAGGGCGGACAGAACCTGGGCACCACCTACTATTACATGGTAGAGGCGCTGAAGTACAAGAAGCCACAGATCATGGTGGTAGAGCTGACCTTTACCGCACCGGGCTGGGAGAACTCCGGACTCTATGATGGTAACCTCTATCGAAATACCATCAACATGCATTGGTCCAAGAACTATCTGGACAACATGAACTATTTGGCAGACATTGTAGAGAGTGAGTCTGATGCCAAGGAAGCTAAGAAGGTACGTAAGAACGTGCTCTTTAAGTTCCCGGTTTATCACACTCGTTACAACGAGTTGACTCTGACGGACTTTGTCCGGGATGATGTCCTTCGTGGACGTTACGAGGGAAGCTCCCGTTGTACTCCTCAGGAAGCGCCGGAAGCTATCTATAGCACCGCAACTGCAGAGGGTGGCGTGGATGCCATCTGCCGCAAGGAATATGTGGATGCCATGATTCAGTTGTGCAAGGACAACGACGTTCAGTTGATTTTCTGGGTATCCCCATTTCTTGTTGAAGAAGATGCGATGGAAGTCTATAATACCGTTGGAGAGTATGTACTTCAGCAGGGCGTTCCTTTTTACAACATGTGCTCTGCCAAGGTCCAGCAACAGGTAGGCTTTGACTATGCTACGGACCTTATTGAGGGACAGCACGTGAACTTCGATGGATGCCGCAAGGTCAGTACCTTCTTTGGCAAGCTGTTGACCAGCGAGTACGGCATTGAGAGTCATGCGGGAGACAGCGCTTATGCTATCTATGACGGCATTGCAGATTATTGGAATAACTGGGAAGTAGAACTGCGTGAGGCAGGTAAATAACATGAAGCAGAAACTGATTTTTCTATTTGATGTACCGGCGTTAAAAAATGACGTTAAGAAGTTCTCCTTTGATGAGCTTCTAGGCAGGGGATTGGAGATTGCCATTGTGGATGCTTCGCCGGTGTTGAATCCGTCGGTTGATGCGGCCTTGACCGCTGACCGTTTCGATGATGAACGATTTGAGCATCGCGTGATTCGCGAGATGCCGGGATTGGAGTCTTATATTCGAGAGAATCGGGAGGCGTACTTTTTCCCGATGTTCGATCACTATTATGAGACCCGCAAGGTATATCGATTGTTTGCCAAGTACCACATTCGCTATGGCTACGTGAACAACGCCATGACGGACCTGGTGTTGAAGGCTGAGGTGGAAGCCTCTGAGGACTATAGTGAGAATCATACCATGATGCACTATGTGAAGGCCTTCTATCATCGGGTGGGCCGTTATATGCGCCCATTTAAGCCGGCAGAGTTTATCGTATTTGGCGGATTGGCCGGAGAGGACAGCCATTTTCACAATGGTGAGTGCAAGGAAGGCGTGACCGAGAGAGTATATCTTTGGACCTATAATTACGAGCAGTTTGATCGCACCGAGACCTATGACAACGGCGGCAAGAAGTATGCGGTTTTCTTGGATCAGTACATGCCATATCATCCGGATGTGGTCATCAAGCGTGGGGCCAAGATTGACCCGGAGGCCTACTTTGCAGAGTTGAATCAGGTATTTGACTACGTGGGTGAGAAGTACGGCGTTGAGGTGATTATTGCGGCTCATCCGAGAGCAGACTATCGTCAATACGGCGATGTGTTCCACGGACGACAGATTATTTATGGCAAGACCAGTGAGCTTATTAAGGGATGTGACTTTATCTTTTCCAACAGCTCCGGTGCCAATGCCTATGCGGTAATTGCAAACAAGCCAATCGTGCTGATTAACCGCGGGGCCACCCAGGGCTACGCTCACGCC
>JAILCW010000124.1 GCA_024690265.1 Lachnospiraceae bacterium
TCAAAGGAAGAATTAAAAAAAGGCGTTGATATTGTTTCCAAAGCAGTACCTACAAGAACAACAATGGCAATATTGGAATGCATTTTGATTGATGCTTCTTCTGATGAAATCAAATTAATTGCAAACGATATGGAAATTGCAATTGAGACCACCATTGAAGGACAGGTTATTGAAAGAGGTGTCATTGCGGTTGACGCCAGATGGTTTGGAAATCTTGTAAATGAGTTACAGAACAAAAATGGTGAGATAACAATAGAAACCAATGAAAAATTCCAAACAAAGATTACATGTGACAGCCTTGTAATTGATGTTATTAGTAAGAGTGGTGAAGATTTCCCTAATATTCCAATCATTCAGAGAAACCAGCCAATCGTTATTTCTCAGTTTACTTTAAGAGAAATTATTAGACAGACGATTTTTTCAGTATCAAAAGAAGACAAAATCAAGATTTTAACCGGTGAGTTATTTGAGATTAGTGGTAACAAACTGAAAGTTGTATCTTTGGATGGACATCGTGTTTCTATCAGGAACATTGAATTAAAAGATTCTTACGAAGATAGAAAAATTATTGTTCCTGGAAAGACATTACAGGAAATTCGCAAGATCATTGGTGGTTCTTCAGAAGACAATACCAGTATTTTTGTTACCGATAATCATATTATTTTCGAGTTTGATAAGACCGTAGTGGTTTCTCGCTTGTTAGAAGGAGAGTACTTCAACATTAGTCAGATGATTTCTTCTGATTACGAGACCATGATTAAGATTAACAAGAAGGAATTTTACAATTCCATCAAGCTTTCCACTTCTATGTTTAATGAAGAAGATAAGAAGCCAATCATCATGAACGTGGAAGATAATAAGTTGAATCTGAAGCTTAGCTCCTTCATTGGAAACTTTGATGAGAATATTGATATTACCAAAGAGGGCAAGAATCTTCAGATTGGTTTTAACCCAAAATACTTCATTGATGCATTAAATGTTATTGAAGACGAGGAAGTAACAATCTACATGTTAGATTACAAGAATCCTTGTTTGATTAAGAACGATAAGGAAGATTATATTTATGTAATTCTTCCGGTTAATATTAGAGAGTCATAGGATTATTTATGATTAAAGTTCAAATTAGAGAAGAAGAAGAGTTTATTAAACTAGGCCAGCTTCTGAAAAAAGCTGGTTTGGTTTCTTCTGGTGTTGAAGCAAAAATAGTAATTCAGGATGGTTTAGTTAAGGTAAACGGAGAAGTTGATACACGCCGCGGCAAGAAGCTTGTGGATGGTGATATTGTCTCCTATAACGGACAAGAAGTTCAGGTCTTGAAATGATTATTAAATCAGTGGAACTCAGCAATTTTCGAAATTACGAACATTTGGAAATTGCATTTGATGAAAAAACAAATATTATCTACGGCGATAATGCGCAAGGCAAGACCAATATTTTGGAATCCGCTTATGTAAGTGGAACATCAAAGTCCCACAAGGGTAGTCCTGATAAAGAAATGATTCGATTTGGTGAATCGGAAGGTCATATCCGTACGATAGTTCAAAAGAATGATAAGGACTACCAGATTGATATTCATCTTAGAAAGAACAAGAGCAAAGGAATTGCCATTAACAAAGTGCCAATTAAAAAGGCAAGTGAGCTCTTTGGATTTCTTAATATTATTTTCTTTGCTCCGGATGATTTAAATATAATTAAAGATGGTCCAACAGAGAGACGACGTTTTATTGACAGCGAACTTTGTCAGTTGGACAAAATATATCTTTATGATCTAACGAATTACAAAAAGACACTCGAACAAAGAAATAAGCTCATGAAGGATATTTATTTTAATCCTTCATTGAGAGATACCTTATCAGTATGGGATGAAAAGCTCATCGAATACGGCAAGAAAGTTATAAAACGTAGACGGGAATTTATCAACGAGATTAGTGGAATTGTTAATAATATCCACTCTAATATTTCTGGTGGAAGGGAAAACCTTCAGATTTCCTATGAACCTAACGTGGAAGATATATTTTTTGCAGATGAGTTAATCAGAGCAAGGGACAAGGACTTAAAGTATGGGCAGACATCGGTAGGCCCTCATAGAGATGATATTCGTTTTACCATTGCAGATACAGATATTCGCAAATTTGGATCACAGGGACAACAACGTACCTGTGCATTGTCTTTGAAATTATCAGAAATCCAGATTGTAGAACAAACCATAGGAGAAAAGCCGGTATTGTTATTGGATGATGTATTATCCGAATTAGATAGCAATCGGCAGAATTATCTTCTGAGTTGTTTAGATGATACTCAAACAATTATTACTTGTACTGGTTTGGATGATTTTGTAAAAAATAGATTTCAAATCAACAAAGTTTTCCACATAGTGGAAGGAACAATAGCGGATTCATAAGGAGGCTAACATGAGTCAGCAGCAAGAATATGGTGCAGATCAAATCCAAATTTTGGAAGGACTCGAAGCAGTTCGTAAGCGCCAAGGAATGTATATTGGTAGTACTTCTGAGCGTGGATTGCACCACTTGGTATATGAAATTGTAGATAATGCAGTAGATGAAGCATTAGCAGGATTCTGTTCTCATATTATTGTTGAGATTAATCCGGATAATTCTATTACTGTAATCGATGATGGACGTGGAATTCCTACCGGAATCAACTCTAAGGCGGGAATCCCTGCAGTAGAGGTTGTATTTACTGTACTTCATGCCGGCGGTAAGTTCGGTGGTGGAGGATATAAGGTGTCCGGTGGGTTGCACGGTGTAGGTGCATCTGTTGTTAATGCATTATCTGATTGGTTGGAAGTTCAGATTTGCCGTGATGGTAAGATTTACCAGCAGCGTTATGAGCGTGGCAAGACCATGTATCCATTGAAGGAAGTTGGAACCTGTGATCCAGAGAAGACAGGGACCAAGGTTACCTTCAAGCCAGACGGAACCATTTTCGAAACAACCATCTATGACTTTAATACTTTGAAGATTCGTTTACGTGAGACCGCTTTCTTAACGAAGAATTTGAAGATTACCCTTCGTGATTTGCGTGAAGAAGAGGTCAATGAACGTGTATTCCACTACGAAGGCGGTATTAAGGAATTTGTTAACTACCTGAATAAGGGTAAAGAACCACTGTATCCGGAAGTTATCTACTGTGAAGGCACCAAGGATAATGTTTATGTCGAAGTTGCATTACAGCACAACGATGGATATAACGATGCTTCCTTTAGCTTTGTTAATAACATTATTACACCGGAAGGTGGTACACATTTGGCAGGTTTTCGAAGTGCGATTACCCGTACTTTCAACCAGTATGCCCGTGATCAGAAGATTTTGAAGGAAAAGGATGATGCCTTAACCGGTGATGATATTCGTGAAGGTTTAACGGCAATCATTAGTATCAAGATTTCTGAGCCTCAGTTTGAGGGTCAGACCAAGCAGAAGCTTGGAAATAGTGAAGCCCGTGGAGCAGTTGATGCCATTGTAAGTGAACAGTTGACATACTTCTTAGAGCAGCATCCACAGGTTGCAAAGTTGATTTGTGAAAAATCCGTTCTCGCGCAGCGCGCGAGAGAAGCAGCTCGTAAGGCAAGAGAAGCAACTAGACGTAAGTCTCCTTTGGACGGTAATTCTCTTCCTGGTAAGCTAGCAGATTGTTCTGATAATGATCCGAAGAACTGTGAAATCTTCATCGTAGAGGGAGATTCCGCGGGTGGATCTGCTAAGACTGCCAGAAGTCGTGCAACTCAGGCTATTTTACCGCTTCGCGGTAAAATCTTAAACGTAGAGAAGGCAAGAGAAGACAAGATTTACGGTAATGCAGAGATTCGTGCGATGATTACTGCATTTGGTACCGGTATTCATGAAGACTTTGATATCAGCAAGCTGCGTTATCATAAGATTATTATCATGACCGATGCCGACGTAGATGGTGCTCATATTGCAACTTTGATGTTGACCTTCTTGTATCGTTTTATGCCGGAACTCATTCGTCAGGGTTATGTATATCTTGCAACACCGCCACTGTACAAGATTGAGAAGAACAAGAAGGTTTGGTATGCCTACAGTGATGAGGAACTGAATCGTATCTTAACTGAGATTGGTCGTGATGGTAACAACAAGATTCAGCGATACAAGGGACTTGGTGAGATGGATGCGGAGCAGCTTTGGGAGACAACCATGGACCCAGAGCGTCGTATTCTTAAGAAAGTATTAATGGATGATATTAATGCATCCGAGATTGATGCTGTATTCTCTACTTTGATGGGAGATAAGGTTGAGCCAAGACGTGAATTTATCGAGGAAAATGCGAAATACGTACAGAACCTTGATATTTAAGAATTCTTTTGAATTCTAAGGAGAATCATAAATGGATGACAAGATTTTTGACAATATTCAAGAAGTAGACTTGAAGAAAACCATGGAGACTTCTTACATCGATTATGCTATGAGCGTTATTGCGGCGCGTGCACTTCCGGATGTAAGAGATGGTTTAAAACCAGTACAGAGACGTGTTCTTTTCTCCATGAGTGAATTGCATAATACTCCGGACAAGCCACATCGAAAGTGTGCACGTATCGTCGGTGATACCATGGGTAAGTACCACCCACATGGTGATTCTTCTATCTACGGTGCTTTGGTAAACATGGCACAGGAGTGGTCTACACGTTATATTTTGGTAGATGGACATGGTAACTTTGGTTCTGTGGATGGTGATGGCGCTGCTGCAATGCGTTACACCGAAGCGAGACTTTCCAAGATTTCCATGGCGATGCTTCAGGATATTGAGAAGGATACCGTTAACTTTATCCCGAACTTCGATGAAACAGAACAGGAACCTACCGTACTTCCGAGCCGTTACCCGAACCTATTGGTAAATGGAACTACCGGTATTGCAGTAGGTATGGCAACCAATATTCCTCCTCATAATTTGAGAGAGGTAGTTGCGGCTGTTAATATGATGATTGAGAATCAGATAAACGAAGATCGTGAGACGGACATCGAGGAATTGATGGACGTTGTTAAGGGTCCTGATTTCCCAACCGGTGGTACCATCCTTGGTCGTGCTGGTATTGAGGAGGCGTATCGTACCGGTCGTGGTAAGATTCGTGTACGTGCCGTTACTGATATTGAGCCAATGTCAAATGGTAAGAACCGCATCATTGTTACCGAGTTACCTTATGCTGTTAATAAGGCACGCTTGGTAGAATACATTGGTAAGTTGGTTCGTGATAAGAAGTTAGATGGAATTACCGCTCTTCGCGATGAATCTTCTCGTGAAGGAATGCGTATAGTAATTGAGCTTCGCAAGGATGTAAATCCAAATGTTATGCTCAATCAGTTATATAAGCACACCCAGCTACAAGACACTTTCGGCGTGATTATGTTGGCTCTTGTTAACAACGAGCCAAAGATTTTGAACCTGAAGGATATGTTGGTTCACTACTTGAACCACCAGAAGGATGTTGTGACTCGCCGTACCAAGTTCGATTTGAACAAGGCTGAGGAACGAGCTCACATCTTGGAAGGTTTATTAATTGCCTTGGATAATATCGATGAAGTTATCCACATTATCCGTGCATCTGCCAACGTTCAGGAAGCCAAAGAGCAGTTAATGAAGCGATTTGGACTTACCGATGCACAGGCACAGGCTATCGTAGACATGCGTCTTCGTGCTCTTACCGGTTTGGAAAGAGGCAAGTTAGAGGCAGAATACGAAGAACTGAAGAAGCGTATCGCTTATTTGAAGGAAATCCTTGCAGATGAGAAGAAGCTTCTTGGCGTTATCCGTGATGAAATCAGTGAAATCGCTGCTAAGTATGGCGATGATCGTCGTACATCCATCGGTTTCGATGAATATGATATCAATATGGAAGATCTGATTCCGGTAACCAGTACGGTTATCACCTTTACCAAGCTTGGTTACATCAAGCGTATGAATGTTGACAACTTCAAGAGTCAGCATCGTGGAGGTAAGGGTATCAAGGGTATGGAGACCATTGATGAAGACTACATTGTGGAGATGAAGCTTACCACTTCTCACCATTATGTCA
>JAILCW010000189.1 GCA_024690265.1 Lachnospiraceae bacterium
TATGCGCATATTACGAAGTTCTTTGTATTGTGAAGCTAAATCTTCAAAAGACAAATAGGATAATATCTCTTGAAATGGCCAATTCGTCTCCCATTGCACGTACGCTAACATCCTTCCCATCCAATAATTAACGCCTTCTTCCATATGAATCAGTGCAGCCGGCCAATCAGTTTTCTTAATACCGATACGATCGCACACATCCATATACAGTTCTGTTCCAGATCGCCCAAGAATGAAAACTATATTACCTCGTTCCCATTCTTCTGCTATCCCACTTACCTGAAACATCTGAAAAAAACGATCCGGTTTTTCATTACAAGCTTCAATACAGTATTCAACCATTTCGCCCATATTAGACATTGCCCATTCACGCACATAACTATCATCACGATTGTAATTCATCTTGCTTAACCTCTTCCTGCTCCAATAAATCTTCCATGCTACATCCGAGCGAGTGTGCGAGCTTTTGCAATGTCTGTGCCTGCGTCTTGTTAATATCCCGCTGTCCCTGTTCAAACATCTGTATTTGACGTAGCGGAACCTCTGCGCTTTTCGCAAGATGCGTCTGGGACAATCGTGCGTATGATCGCAAGCGCTTCAACTGAGTTACATCACGGTATTTCTCCATACGTGCATCCACTATATCAACAAAAATCGATACATCTGCTTCATGCAACGTCCCATACAGTGCATATAGCTCCTCCACTGGGACGGCCTTATCAATATCACGAAATCTACAGTTCCTTTTCCACTGATAATATGCCAAAGACCAGCCAATCCAATATTCTTCAGACTTGTCCAAGTACATAATATCCTCAATATCCGGATTCGACACACCGCTCCATTCAAGAACTGTTCGTGCAACCTCACATCCATTTTTCCCGGCAATAAATGTAGGATTACCCCGCTCAATCTGACGAGCCATTCCACTTACCACAAACATGTCGTAGAATGACCTAAGTTTGTAACCCAACGTATTAACAGCGAAGTCAAACATATCACCCATCACTCGTTGCGCCAAAGATATATATAACTCGCTATATGCGTAACTCATCTATACTCACCGTTCCTCTCATAATATCCGTAATGAGGATTTCCTCTATCTTTGAATGCATCTTAATATCTTTGCGATACGCCTGCCTTGCCTCTCTGTCTCGCGTAATTTTCTTGATGTAATATTCCTCAGCATCAGCTACTTCTGCATCTTGGAATATCAGACGTTCAAAGGCTCTTTCAGATTTGATTACAATTTGCTCCCCCAGCTTCCCCAATCGCATCGCTCTAGACAGCTGCTCCAGAGAAATCGTTCCGGATATGAAATCCTGTGCAAAGGAGAAATACGAATCATCTGCACGATAGCCGATAATAACATCTACATCTGATAGGTCAATAAAGAACTGTTCTTGCAAATAATCTTTTGCTTCTTCCGCAATACTATCCGCTTGCCAATAGCTACGATATCTTGTCAAAAGCGCCAACCAATTTAGAATGTGATAGGGCTCCGTACCTAAATTACAAACCTTAAGTCCTGAAGTATCAAATTCATACCTATTTGCAAAGCCATCCGTTGCCTTCTGACAAGCCCACTCTTTGGCAAGTTCCACATGCTCTGTACAGTAAAAACCGCGTCCGTAATCATTTGTTGTTTTACCTAATTTAGCCTCCGGTTTCTGTATGATATGATCTGATCCATGATATAAAACCATCTTTTACGCCTCCCGTATCACCACAGCGATATATTTATATTATATCGCTGTGGTGATACAAAAACAAGGACCACATCCCGTGGTCCCTGCTCATTATAATAATATTGCCGTATACGTTCACCAGTAGTCTTTATCCCACCTCAAGCATTTTAACTTTATGCTCGCTTATCTCAATAACCGAATCAACTTTATTTTCATAGTATGCACTATCTTCATGAGTAATAACAAGAACCGTCTCATCCAATCCCATCAAATATTCAAATACAATTCTAGCATTTTCTCCATCTAGGGCAGCTGTTGGTTCATCAACAATTAATACATCTGGTCTATCAATCAATCCACGAACCAAACTTATTCTGTAACGCTCTCCGCCTGACAGAAGTGTTTCTTCCTCGCAAATAGCGTCATAATCCAAATAATCTAATCCAAATTGCTTTAGCAGACTATATGCCTCTTCTTTATACTCATCTCTATACATTGTAACATTATCAATTACGGAACAATGAAAAATATAAGGTTGCTGCTCTATATACCGTACACTATTCAAGTCCTTTGTCTTGATGTTACCAGATGCTCCGCATAAACACTCTGATAAAGCGCGCGCAAGCGAAGTTTTCCCCGAACCGCTTCTTCCATTCAGAATATATTTCTTCCCTTTAAGTAGCAAAAGGGATGCCTGCTCAATTACTGGATTAGTTCCATAAATAATGTTTAAATTACTTACTTCCAAAGCCTTATCACCAAGGTTTCCAACCTCTCGTAATACTCCCGTCTGCTTATCGTCACTTTCCTTTTTCATAAACTCCTCGAGAACAGGTTTAGCGGCAACAACACGATTTTTCGCACCTGCTGCACGAGAAAGTGGTCCAACCAAATAGTTTAGTAACTGTATTACACTCACTATACTGCCTGCCGTTATAATACCTTTAACCGACAAGAGTGCTCCTACGCCAAAAACAACGATAAATCCAATGTTACCAAGCACCCCTGTCGATACCTGTGCTTTATATATTCCAAATTCGTTCTTAGCTCGACTATTTTCGTACGCATAGTTTTGTTGATGAAATCTAGACTTTATTTGTCCTCCGACCTCATTTCCATATTTTCGCCATTCATACCTTCCGTTTAAATAGTCGCGCGTTAGATTACTGTACTTTGCGCCATTTTGGGCAAAATCCTTTGCATTCGCCGAGATTCTTTTGCCCATTAGTTTTGGAACCAGCATCGGCAACGCTGAAACTACAACTGCAACTACACACATTATCCAATTAATATGTATTAGCGCCAGAATAGCCGCTACAGCCAGCAAAATGTTATAAACAATCTCCCATTTTGCCATAAAGTACTTATCCAACAAGTATGTACTCTTATCGGTATATAACGTTAAATCAATCTCCTCAGAACGTTCTTTAGAAGCGTCAGCATCAAATCTTTTCTCCTTGATTCTTACCAACTGATCTCGACCGTCGCTATATGCCGTTTTCCACGCTAATAATCCTGAAATACTATTCATTGCCAAGCATGCTAGCGTTATTCCCAAGTATTTTAATGCATTCATAAACGCATTTGAAATAACCACGTCAATAATACTTCCTAACAATATGCCAAATAGTGCATTTGTTATTGCATAAATCAATAACATAATAGCAACAATGAGCCTTACACGTATATTTTTCACTCTAAAAACCCTTTCTACTGTAGTATGATTCTATATCTTTAAACAGCGTCCTACCCATCCGTAAAAGCAGACAGCTCCTCAATTCGACATCTGGAATGTGTATAAGTTCATCAATGGTACACCCCAAACACAACAAATATCCTATTGTTAAACCTGCAATATAATAGTATTCTCTATCTTTTTTTGCACCCACAATCTTTTTTTCAATTTCTTGTGCAGTTATAGAGCAACCACACTTATTGTGCGCAAATATAAACCATGACATATTCCCCGTATCGTACCACGTCGCAACTCCCTCATTTACAAAATCATTCAACTTCTGATCCCCATATCTTACTGCGAGCATTGAATGAATTATTTCATGTGCCCCCTTGATCTCGTAATTCGTGTAAATGGACAGGGTTTCCGCATCGGTATAGCACAAATCATTTCCAAGCATATCCCTCGAATCAGAAAACACGTAAACATCTATTTTCTTGATTAGCTTTAATGTACCAACTAATGCCTTCATTCGATTATAGTTCTTTGTGTATGCTATGATAAACCGCTGGGCCTTTTTCGACTTCACCATTGGCATAATATGAAAGCGAAAAAAATCATTTTCAATGACTCGTTCGCCCGATGGGAAAAAATGTCCAAGCCATGGTGCTCCCACATGAATCATTTCCCTTCGAGCTAAATAATAGTCCCCTCTCGAATAGTAGCTACGCCCTGCCCAGAGATGAATAAGCCTTCTCGAAGGACCATCTAACGATGATTCATACGCCTCAAGTATGAATTGTACATTTGCATCACGCTCTTTTAGCATTTTTCTTGCTGTATTAAGAATATGTATTTCTTTTTGTTCCATAAAACTCCGGCAAATCTGTCTCACCACTAAAACGGCATTTCCGCTGCCCGTTTTTAATACGGTTTAATATGCATCCGCCTCCGCATTCCGGTTCAACTCCACATTCACAACACTTTTCATCGTTAAATGGATTTGCTAACTTAAACCAATGCGCCAAGTTACAGTAGTTATATTTAATATCACCATCTTTTTGAATACGGCCAATGCATGCTTCTTCAACATTTATATCGTTTACACATTTCCACACAGATAAATCTGGCAATACATAGAACGAATTCTTGTCACCGGCAGCTTCACATGGCACCTTACTGTTAGTGGAAGATAGCATACTAAAACCCATTTTAGAAAAAAGCTCGTAATATGGCTCGATGTTCTTATATGAATTCTTGTTATTATGATGATACCTTTCAGTGTTAAAAATAACTCTTGGCATTAAATGTAGTTTGGGACGTACGTTTTCTGGTATACACTCGAAATCTCTTTCCAACTCAGTGATGTCACAGTCATTTAAATTCACTCGAACATTCACGCTAGTCGTATCACCAATTTCCTCTGCCAAATCCTCCAACACAGCTAGTAAGCCATCAAACGTTCCTTCGCCACTCTTCGTTTTTCGAGACGAATCATGCTCTCTTCGACACCCATCCAGTGTTATCTGAATG